>JANOOM010000537.1:0-8411 GCA_031421335.1 Armatimonadota bacterium | reverse complement strand
CGGGCCGGTGTCGCTCGTGCTCCCTCTTCTGTCCCCTGGACAGGTCCCAAGCAGCGAGTGATTTCAATCACTCGTCCTCACTCGTCCGTGTGACATCAGCTACCGTGATTCACGATCTGCCGGCACCGCAGACAATGTGAGGTACACTCAGGCGGGACACGCAAATGAACAACCTCCAAACAATTCATTTCGAGACCGTTCAAGCGCCGGACGGCGGCAGCATGTACATGGACCTGACTTTGCTGGGCTACCTCGCCCGCGTCACCGTCGGACAGGTAGACGGCGGACGGGGCTACTGTGACACGGAGATCTTGAACACGGAGACGGAAGAAACGGTCCAGTGGCAGCATCAGGAGATTAGTGGCGAGTCGGAGTTGAATGCCGTTCTGACTGACTTTTTTGCCCGCCTGCGCGACCTGCCGGACACCGCCCCCGCCGCCGGTGCCACCTTCACGCTGCCTCTGGCCGGCCACACAGTCCGCCTGGACTCCCTCCTGAAACCTCTGCTCGCCGTCGCCGGGGAGTGACGACCCTCAACGGCTATGGCGGCCCGAGCGGGTATACTTCTCCCATGGAAGAAGGCGATTGCCAAACTGGAGAAGCCCAGCCCGGCTGTAAGATGGGCCGGCCGCGCAGCGAGACGGCCCGGCAGGCGATCCTGCGGGCGGCGGACGACCTTTTAGCCCGCGACGGCTTCGCGGCCGTCACCGTGGAGGCCATCGCGGCTCAGGCGGGAGTCGGCAAGGCCACTATCTACCGCTGGTGGCCCGGCAAGGCCGCCGTCGTCATGGACGCATTTCTGCTCGCCACCGGCCCCTGCTCCCCGTTCCCCGACACCGGCTGCCTGGAAGAAGACCTGCGTGGGCAGATGCACCTCTTCGCCCGCACACTCGGCGGGCCGGCAGGGCTGGTCATGCGCGGCGTTTTGGCGGAAGCCCAGTCGGACCCCGAGGCCGCTGAGGCTTTTCGCACCCACTACCTCGCCCCGCGCCGGGCCGAAACGCGCCGCGTCCTGGAGCGCGCCCGGATGCGCGGCCAGGTCTGCCCCAATGCGGACCTGGAGACCGTCGCCGACGCCCTCTACGGCCCCCTCCTCTACCGCCTGATGGCCGGTCACGCCCCGCTCGACGCCGCCTTCGTGGACGCCCTGCTGGCCGTCGTCTTCCAGGGCCTACGTCCGGCTTGCCCCTTCCCCAAATAATCACCGGGAACGAACCGCCGGGGTGGCGTGTTCCCGGTCAAAGAAACGAGACGCGGCGTTTCGTTTAACATCCACCTGTTTAGAAAGAACCAGAAAACCTTGGCACGCATCCTGCATCTCGACTCCAGCCCGCGCGGGGCGGCTTCGCACTCGCGCCAGATTTCGGGCGAGTTCGTCCAGTCCTGGCTCCAGGCCCACCCCGGTGACACCGTCACCCGCCGCGACATCGGCCACCAGACCATCCCGCATGTTACCGAGGAGTTCATCGGCGCGATGTACACGCCCGCCGAGACTCGCACCCCCGCCCAGGTCGAGGCCCTGAAGCTCTCCGATGAGCTGATCGGCGAGCTTCGGGCCGCCGACGTGTACGTCTTCGGCATCCCCATGTATAACTTTAGCGTTCCGGCCGTCTTTAAAGCCTACATTGACCAGGTCATCCGGGCCGGCGAGACCTTTAACCCTGCCAACTACGCGGGCCTGCTGACCGGCAAGAGGCTGTTCGTCGTGACCGCACGCGGCGGCAGCGGCTACGGGCCGGGCGAGGCGCGCGAGACCTACAACGTCCAGGACCCCACCATCCGCACCGCCTTCGGCCTGGCCGGCGTCACCGACCAGACGTTCATCCATGTCAACGGCACGTCTAGTGGGACCGAGACAGACGCCCTGCTGGCACCCGCCCGCGAGCAGATCAAGGCGCTCACCGCAGCATGACATGCAGTCCCGGCGCTTCCGCGCCGGGACTTTTTCGCTTCCATTCAGGAGGTTACGCCCATGGCATCCGACAAGAAAGTCGCCCTGATTACGGGCGCGAACAAGGGCATCGGGCTGGAGATCGCCCGGCAGCTTGGCCATCAGGGCATCACCGTCATCATCGGGTCGCGCGACCCGCAGCGGGGTCAGGCCGCCGCCGATGCGCTCAAAGCCGAGGGGCTGGACGCTCACACCCTCAAGCTGGAAATGACCGACGCCGCCGACCGCGCGGCGGCCTTGACATTCTTGCAGCAGGAGTTCGGCCGCCTGGACATCCTGGTCAACAACGCGGGCATCATGCTGGAGCCGTCGGAAGGCGTCACGCCCGAAAGCCTGAGCAAGACCTATGACGCCAACGTCATCGCACCCTATTTCCTGACTGAGACACTGCTGCCGCTGCTGAAGGCTGCCCCGGCGGGGCGCGTCGTCCACCAGTCCAGCGCCCTCGGTTCGCTCGCCACCAATGCCTCGCCCGATATGGCATTGGCCTGGATGCTGCCCGCCTACAACTCATCCAAAGCCGCCCTAAACATGCTGGGCGTGATCCAGGCCGCGACATTGAAAGACACGAATGTCAAGGTCAACGTCGCCCACCCCGGCTCGGTCAAGACCGATATGAACCCCGGCGGCAGCCTGAGCCTGGAGGACGGCGCGAAGACCGCCGTCGCCCTTGCGACCCTACCCGACGACGGCCCGACGGGCGGCTACTTCCACCTCGGAGAGACCCTGCCCTGGTAAAGCTGTCAGAAAGAATACCCATGAAAACCATCGAAGTCACTAAGTCCGGCGGCGCCGAAGTACTGCAAGTCGTCGAGCATCCGCGCCCCGAGCCGGGTCCGGGCCAGATCCTGATTGAAGTCAAGGCCGCCGGCATCAACTTCGCCGACATCATGGCGCGGATGGGAGTGTACCCCGCCGCGCCCCCGCCACCGTTCGTGCTGGGCATGGAGGCGGCCGGGATCGTTGCCGCCGTGGGCGAGGGCGTCACGAGCTTCAAAAGCGGGGACCGCGCCGCCGCCATCATCAGCGGGGGCGGCTACGCCGAGTACGCTCTGGCCGACGCCGCCACGGCCGCGCCCATCCCGGACGCGCTCGGCTTTCCCAAGGCGACCGCCCTGCTGGTCCAGGGTCTGACCGCCCACGGCCTCCTAACCCTCGCCGTGCCGGAGATCAAGGGCAAGAGCGTGTTAATCAGCGCGGCTGCGGGCGGCGTCGGCTCACTCGCCGTCCAGATCGCGAAACTGCTCGGCGCAGGCACCGTCATCGGCTTGGCGTCCACCGAGGAGAAGCGGGCCAAGGTGAAGGAGCTGGGCGCAGACTTTGCCATTGACTACACCCAGGACGGCTGGGCCGAACAAGTGAAGGCCGCCACGGACGGCAAGGGCGCAGACATCTTCCTGGACGCCAGCGGCGACAATAAGGGCGGAGGAGTCAAGCCGCTCGCCAAGGGCGGCCACTGGGTCGTCTACGGCGCGCAGTCGAGTTCCGACACGGGCCTTTCCGGGCCGGACCTCCTCAGCATGCTGTTCAGCGCCCAGACTCTGCGCGGATGGACGCTGTACGAGGTCCCCGCCGAGACCACCGCCGAGACCTTGAAACAGCTCATCGGATGGACCCTGGACGGCAGCCTGACCGTCATCGCTGAAGACAAGTTCCCGCTGGCCGAGGCCGCCGAGGCCCACCGCGCCATCGAAGCGCGCCGCACGACCGGGAAGGTCGTTTTGGAGCCGTAGATCATCGCACTAAACCGAAAGTAAGACCTATGCCGTCACTCTTTGAACCGATCACTCTTGGGGCGCTTGCGCTGCCCTCCCGCATCATCATGTCGCCACTCACCCGCAGCCGGGCGTCCGAGGGCCGCGTCCCGAATGACCTGATGCGCGAATATTATACTCAGCGCACTTCGGCGGGGCTGATCTTCACCGAGGCCACTTGCATCAACCCGCGCTCCGTCGGCTATAGCGATACGCCCGGCATCTGGTCGCAGGAGCAGGTGGCCGGCTGGCGCAGGATCACCGACAGCGTCCACGGCTCCGGGGGCCGCATCGTTTGCCAGCTCTGGCACGTCGGGCGGCTCTCCCACCCCGATTTTCTGGACGGCCGGCTTCCGGTCGCGCCCTCCGCCATCGCCTGCCCCGGCGAGATCCGCATCCCGTCGGGCCACGCCCCCTACCCCACGCCGCACGCGCTGACGGTGGACGAGATCCGGGCAATCATCGCCGACTATGCCCAGGCCGCCCGCAACGCCAAGGAGGGCGGCTTTGATGGCGTCGAGATCCACGGCGCGAACGGCTATCTGCCCGACCAGTTCCTGCGCGATGGCACCAACCGGCGTGCCGACGAGTACGGCGGGCCGGTCGAGAACCGCGCCCGGTTCTTGCTGGAAGCCACCGACGCGGCCATCGGTGTTTGGGGCGCGGACCGCGTCGGCGTTCACCTGTCGCCGCGCGACATGGACCATCACGGCATCGTGGACTCCGACCCCGCCGCCACCTTCGGCTACGTCGCTTCCGAGATGGGAAAGCGAAACATTGCCTACTTGTTCATCCGCGAGTCGCTGGGCGGCGGGCCGCGCTTCTTGCCCGAGATCAAGCGGCTCTTCGGCGGCCCGGTCATCGCGAACGAGGGGTTCACTCCCGAACAGGCCCAGCACGTTTTGGACAGCGGCGAAGCCGACGCCGTCGCGTGGGGGCAGCAGTTCATCGCAAACCCCGATCTGCTCAAGCGCCTGGCCCACGGCCTGCCCTTGAATGCCCCAAATCCGGCCACTTATTACGCGCCGGGCGCGACCGGCTATACCGACTATCCGTTCATCAGCCAGCAGGACTGATTCTGGGTAAACTGGTACTCGTGACCGGCCCGAGCGGGACACATTAGAAGAGAGATTTCCTATGAGCAAAGTTTGGTTCATCACCGGAGCCTCCTCAGGCTTCGGACGCTGCCTGACCGCGCAGGCGCTTGAGTCAGGGGCGCAGGTCGTCGCGACGGCCCGGCAGCCGGAGTCGCTGGATGACTTAACCGCACAGTACCCGGACACCCTGCGCGTCTGCGCGCTGGATGTCACTGACAGTGTCCAGGTGAAGGCGGCCGTCGCATTCGCCCTGGAAGCCTTCGGCGGGCGGCTGGATGTGGTCGTCAACAACGCGGGCTACGGCCTGATGGGTGCCTTGGAGGAGTGTGGCGAGGACCAGCTTCAGCGCAACCTGGCAACGAACTTCCTGGGACCGCTCGCGGTCATGCGCGCCGTCCTGCCGACATTGCGGGCGCAGAAGTCCGGCCACATCATCAACATGTCCGCTGTCGCCGCGTTCAGCAACCACCCTGGATTTTCGGTCTACGGCGGCTCGAAGGCCGCACTGGATGCCGCCTCGGACTCCGTGCGCGACGAGGTCAAGCCGCTGGGCATCAAAGTCACCAGCGTCGTACCCGGCCCGTTCCGCACCGACTTTGTCAGCCGCTCGATGGAAAATGCGACGCAGCACATCCCCGATTACGATCCGACCTCGGGCAAGTTCGCCGCTTACCTGCACAAAATCGACGGCGTGCAGGCGGGAAACCCAGACGCTGCCGCCCGCGTTATCGTTCAAATGATCGCCGATGGTAAGGCCCCTATGCACCTCTTTCTGGGCAAGTATGCCCTGGACATCGCCCGCCGCAAGATGACCATTATCGAGAGGGAGCTTGCCGAGTGGGAGACCGTGTCGCTGAGTACAGAGTTCCCGAAGTAGCTGAGGTGAGTGGTTGAAGACCACTCTCCAGGAGAAGCGTCCTGCGGGCATCAAATTCGGTCGAAGGACAAGGCCAAAAGGAAAGACCGTTTGCGGCCTGTGTTCAGCGTCTTTATCCCGTCCGCTGGACGCTTCTCCTGGCGAATGGTTTTTAACCACTCGGCTCCGACTCCGCTTGATACTATAGAAAGACAAAGCAGCATGAGCAAAGACCTTTTTTCGCCCCTCGCTCTCGGCCCGCTGACGCTGCCGAACCGCATGGTCATGGCCCCGCTGACGCGCAGCCGGGCCGGCGCGGGCGATGCGCCCATCGACCTCGCCGTCACCTACTACACGCAGCGCGCGACGGCGGGCCTGATCATCAGCGAGGCGTCTCAGATCTCTGCCCAGGGGAAAGGCTACCCCAAGACGCCGGGCATCTTCACAGAGGCGCAGGTCGCCGGCTGGCGCAGGATCACCGACTCGGTCCACGCGCAGGGCGGACACATGTATCTCCAGCTCTGGCATGTCGGGCGCATCTCGCACCCCTCGGCCCAAATTGACGGCGCGCTTCCCGTCGGCCCATCCGCCATCAAGCCCGCTGGGGAGATCTTCACCGAAACCGGTCTGCAGGAGTTCGTCACGCCCCGCGCGCTGGACCTCTCCGAAATCCCCGGCATCGTGCAGCAGTATGTGGGTGCCGCACGGCATGCCAAAAACGCCGGGTTTGATGGGGTAGAAGTCCACGGCGCGAACGGCTATCTGCTCGATCAGTTCCTGCGCGACGGCACGAACCACCGCACCGACCAGTACGGTGGGTCGGTGGAGAACCGCGCGCGCCTGCCGCTCGAAGTGACCGAGGCCGTGGCCCAAGTCTGGGGGGCGAACCGGGTCGGCGTCCGCCTTTCCCCCACCAGTGGGTTCAACGACATGCACGACAGCGACCCGGCCGCCACCTTCGGCTATGCCGCCCGCAAGCTGGGCGCGTTGGGCCTTGCCTACCTGCACGTCGTCGAGCCGGTGCAGGACTCGCATCCCATGGCTAACCCCGCCGCCGAGAAGCTCGCGCCCCTGTTGCGCGAGGCGTTCGGCGGGACTTTCATGCTCAACGGCGGCTACAACAAGGAGACCGGCAACGCCGCCATCGCTTCGGGCGTGGCCGACCTGATCTCCTTCGGAGTCCCGTTCATCGCCAACCCGGACCTCGTGCGGCGCTACGCCGAGGATGCCGCACTGAATCCGGTTGATCAGGCCACGATGTACGGCGGCGAGGCCGGGGGCTACACTGACTATCCGGCGCTGGCGTGAGGTCAGCTCATGGGGCTGAACCCCCATGCTGTAAACGGGCAAGTCCCCGCCTTCGCGGGCAAAGAAAACACCGCCCGGTGCGCTTCTTCTGCCCGCGCCTCCTAGTCGCTGCGCTCCGTAGCGGAGTAAAAGGCGGGGAGCTGCTTTACCATAGCACGGGGGTTCAGCCCCGTGGACAAAGGCCCACACACAGGGAACCACCTATGAAAGCTTATCAGATCAAATCCGGCGGCCTCGACGGGCTGACCGTCGTAGACCTGCCCGACCCCGCAGTAGGACCGGGGCAAATATTGGTCCGCGTCCACGCCACCTCGCTCAACTACCGGGACCTGATGATCGCGAGTGGCAGTTATGGCGGCACGACGCCCCCCGACCGCATCCCGCTCTCCGACGGGGCGGGCGAGGTGGTCGCCATCGGCGCGGGCGTCTCGCGCGTCCAGGTCGGGGACCGGGTGGCGGGCATCTTCTTCCAAACGTGGCTTGACGGCGGCATCCAAGCCGCTTACCACCCTTCCGCCCTGGGCGGGGCGATTGACGGGATGCTGGCCGAGTACGTCGTCTTGTCTCAAGAGGGCGTCATCAAGCTGCCCGACTATTTGACCTACGAGGAAGGCGCGAGCCTGCCCTGCGCCGCCGTCACCGCCTGGAACGGCCTGGTCGAGCAGGGCCGGCTGAGGGCGGGCGAGACCGTGCTGCTGCAAGGAACGGGCGGCGTCTCCATGTTCGCGCTCCAGATCGCCAAGATGCACGGCGCGCGCGTCATCCTGACTTCCTCTTCCGATGTGAAGCTGGCGCGGGGCAAGGCGCTTGGGGCGGATGAAGGCATCAATTATAAAACCACGCCGGATTGGGACAAAGCCGTCTGGGACCTGACCGGCAAGCGCGGCGTGGACCACGTCGTCGAGGTCGGCGGGCCGGGGACATTCGGAAAATCGCTCCAGGTGGCCCGGCACGGCGGCCACATCGCCCAGATCGGGGTCCTATCCGACGTGGAAGCAACGGTCTCGCCCATGCCCATTCTGGGAAAAAGCCTGAACATCACCGGTATCTACGTCGGCTCGCGCGCCATGTTCGAGCGGCTGCTGTCCGCCCTGATCGTCGGCCAAACCCACCCGGTCATTGACCGCGTGTTCGCCTTCGACGAGGCCCGCGCGGCTTACGCGCACCTGCAAAGCGGCGCGCACTTCGGAAAAGTCATCATCCGTGTCGCGGACTGAGAAAAAGGAAGCATCACAGTAAGTAACCGCCCCCTAAAGGAGGCGGCCTTGCCACTACACGCTAGGCGTGTGCGACTATAGGCCTTCTTACATGGCCCGTGTCCTGACAGGGCAAGCCCTGTTAGACCATCTGAGAGGCCCGAGGGCCAAAGCAGATACGTCTCGATACTTTACGCGGCAAAACGTATTGAGTTGCCGCAACCGATGTATCAACTTGTGAAGGTGGCC
>JANOOM010000536.1:0-5870 GCA_031421335.1 Armatimonadota bacterium | reverse complement strand
GGGAAGCCTTCCATCGCCGTCTCGGTCGCCTCCTGGGAAAAGGATATGCACTTCGAGCCGGCCGCCCGGTTCGCCGCCCTCGTGGCCCAGTGGCTCGCCCTGCACCCGCTGCCGCCGAACACCATCCTGAACATCAACGCGCCGAACCTGCCCCAGTCCGAGATCCAAGGCGTCGCCGTGACGACTCAGGGGCGGCGGCAGTATGTGGATCGGGTCGAGAAGCGGTCTGACCCGACGGGCCGCCCCTACTACTGGCTCGGCGGCTCCCTGGCCGAGGAAGAAGCCGGGGCCGAGGCCGGGTCGGACGTCCGCGCCATCGCCGACGGCAAGATCTCGATCACGCCCGTGCATCTGGATTTGACGGCATACGCCCTGATGCCGTCGCTGAAGGAGTGGGAGAGCGATGGGCAATGATGCTGTTCTGACGACCAGCATGTGAGTAGGAACAGGAATACAAATGCCTCTTGCTACCGTGATGATGGTGTATATGAAAGACTATCTTGATGAGGAACTGCTGTCTAGCCTCCGCAAGAACCTCCTGAGTGAATCTAATCTCAGTGAAGACGAATTCTATTCGAAGGGGCCACTAATCTACCTGCCGCGCGAGGATTACGATTTGGCTCACATGGTGGGAGACCCAGGCTCCCTGCTTTCTTTGAACTCTTACCTCCCATACTACAATGTCGGCTACGAGCGTGGAGACCTGCCAGAGTTTGTGGCAGTCGCAGAATGGTTGGAGCAACAAATAGCAGGATGCCGCGTCCTTTACGGAGAGGATAGTTCCGGTGAGTGCTTCCCGTTCGACACGCAAATACGGGAAGAGCTGATGAGCTACTACAAACAGGTCGGCCATGAACCATACCACCGCCATTTTTCTCCGAAGCTTTCCTAGAGCAACTTCCTGGCGTCAATCCAGGAAGCGATTGACGACGGTTTTACAGACAAGTCTATGACAGACACACCACCCAATCAACATCCGCAGCACCCCCGGCCCGTCGTCGCCAAGTTCGGCGGGTCGTCGGTCGCCGACGCCGATCAGGTGCGGAAGATCGCGGCCATCGTGCGCGCGGACCCGCGCCGGCGGTTCGTCGTCGTGTCCGCGCCGGGCAAGCGCAACGACAAAGACAAAAAGATCACCGACCTGCTGTATCTGTGCCACTCGCTCGGCGAACAGGGGCTGGACGCGGCTGCGCCGTTTGCCATCGTCAAGGAGCGGTATCTCGGCATCGCGTCCGAACTGGGAGTGACCGGGGCCTGGGAGTGGCTGCGGGACATGGGCCAGCAGATCGCGGCGGGGGCGGCGAAGGACTGGGTGGCCTCGCGCGGCGAGTATTTGTGCGCCCGCATCATCGCGGACTATTTGGGGGCGGAGTTCGTGGACGCCGCCGACGGCATACGCTTCGGGTCGGACGGGCGCTTCCACGAGGGCGAAAGCTATGCGCGGCTCGGCGCGCGCTTGGCCGCCGTGCCGGAAGGCAAGGTCGCGGTCATTCCGGGCTTCTACGGGCAGGACCTATTGGGGAAGATCAAGTGCTTCTCGCGGGGTGGGTCGGACGTGACCGGGGCTATCGTCGCCCGCGCTGTCCACGCGGCCGTGTACGAGAACTGGACCGACGTTTCCGGGCTGCTGATGGCCGACCCGCGCCTGGTCCAAGATCCCTGCCCTATTGAAGAAATCACCTACCGGGAGCAGCGGGAGCTGTCCTACATGGGCGCGACCGTGCTGCATGACGAGGCCGTGTTCCCCGTCCGCGAGGCGGGCATCCCCATCCACATCAAGAACACGAACCGGCCCGAGGACGCCGGGACGCGGATCGTCACGCGGCGCGAGTCGCGGGCGACCACGATCGTCGGCATCGCGGGCCGCAAGGGGTTCGCCACGCTGTTCACCGAAAAAGCGATGATGAACCAGGAGCGCGGCTACGGGCGCAAGGTGCTGGAGATCTTGGAGTCGCACGGCATCTCGTATGAGCACTCGCCGACCTCCATTGACACGCTCTCGGTCATCCTGACCGACGAGGAACTGAACGGCAAGGAGCACGACGTCGTGGCCGAGATCCGCCGTGTCGTCCAGCCTGACCGCATCGAGGTCCAGCGCGACATGGCGATGCTGGCCGTGGTCGGTCAGGGCATGATCAGCCGTGTCGGTATCGCTGCAAAGGTGTTCAGCGCTCTGGCAGACTCGGGGACCAACATTCGCATGATCAACCAGGGGTCGAGCGAGCTGAACATCATCGTCGGCGTGGCGACGAGCGACTATGAGAAGGCAGTGCGGGCGATCTACGCGGCGTTCGTGGAGAAGGAGTAGGTGATGGTCTTGATCTGGGATGAAATCAAGTGCGAGTTGATGGAGCAGGGGTTTCTTGCCGCCTCGCCGCCCCCGGTGCTGAGGGCCAAAGTGCCCGGCGGCTGGTTCATCCGGGTTGCTGCGGGTGCGTTCTTTTACCCCGACCCGGAACACACCTGGGACGGGTCTTCGCTGCCGTAGGGGTACAATGGAAGGCGGAGGGCACAGACAATGGTAACTTCTAACGCGGCCCCGGATATGACGGAACTGCTCCAAGAGAAGCGCGAGGATATTCTACAAATCGCGGGCCGGCATGGGGCCTCCAACGTGCGCGTCTTCGGGTCCGTCAGCCGAGGCGAGTCGGGGCCGGGGAGTGACGTGGATTTCTTGGTGGACGTCGGCTCAAAGCCCTCGCCTTGGTTTCCGGCGGGCCTTGTCCTTGACTTGGAAGACCTGCTCGGGCGCCGGGTGGATGTCGCCACGCCGAACGCCCTGCACTGGTTCATCCGCGACCGCATCCTGAGCGAAGCGAAGCCCCTGTAGACCGACTATGTCAACCAGCCGCGACAACCTCTACCTGATCCACATCCGCGAATGCCTGGCGCGCGTCACCGAATATACGTCGGGCGGCCGGGACGAGTTCATGGAAGACACCAAGGCGCAGGACGCCGTTCTGCGGAACCTACAGATCATGGGCGAGTCCACTCAGCGCCTTTCGGACGCCCTTAAGGCCGTCAATCCGCAGGTGAAGTGGCGGGATCTGGCGGCATTCCGAAACATCCTGGTTCACAACTATTTGGGAATGGATTTGGCGCAGATTTGGCAGATCGTCACCGATGACCTCCCGCCGTTCGAGCAGCAGATCGCGGCCATGATACAGAGCGTAAACCCTACCTGATGCAAGCCTCCTCCACATACCTCGTCGTCGGCGCTTCCAGCGGGATCGGGCGCTCGCTCGCCCTCGCGCTGGCGCGGGAGGGCCAGCACGTCGCCTTGGTCGGGCGGAGTGAGGAGCGGCTGGCGCGCGTAGCGCGCGAGGTCGTGATGTTCGGCGGGGCGCCCCTCGTCCTCGTCTCGGACGTGTCCGACCCGGTCTCCATTCAAGCGGCCATCGCGCAGATCCTCCTGCGCGGGCAGCGCATCGAGACGGCAATCTTGTCGGCGGGCGTGGGGCTGGGGGTGGACGCCGAGGAGTTCACAGCGGACACTTTGGAGACCATGCTGGCCGTGAACGTGCTGGGAGTGGCGCGCTGGCTGGAAGCCTTGCAGCCGGTACTGAAAGTGCAGCCGGGCGGGGCGACGGTGGCAGTCGTCTCCAGCCTGTCGGCGGACCGGTCGTTCCCCGGCGCGGGGGCGGGCTACTCGGCCAGCAAAGCGGCCGTCAGCCAACTCTGTGACGGCCTGCGCGCACCGTGGGCATCGCAAGGCATCCGGCTGGTGACGGTGGCACCGGGCTTCGTCCGCACGCCCATGACGGCCTCCCAGAGCTGGCTTCCGTTCCTGATGGAACCCGAGGATGCCGCACGTGTTATTTTAGACGGACTGCGGGCGGGCAAGGACGTCGTCCGGTTCCCGCGCCAGGCGTCCTGGGCGATGGCCGCCGTGCGCCTGCTGCCACCACGCCTGCTGGACGCCCTGTACCGTCTCCCAGTCGGCCACACCGACGCGGACGCGGGAACCGGCCGCCCCGCCGCCCCGTAAACAGACTGTTAGAAACCTAGGAGCACAACCATAGTGACAAAAATCTCGGCAACGATCTTAACTCTGGCCGTACTGGCGGTGATTGCCGCGCCCGCCGCCCGCGCCGACCTCAAGGTGGTGCAGACGCTCCACATTGACAGCCCGCAGCTCAAGGCGTACATGGACTCGATGACGCCCGAGCAGCGGGCGAAGATGAGCCGCTCCGGCAACCCGCTCCTCAGCGGCGCCCCGCAGGTGACGACCTTTTATGTGCGTGGTGGCAAGTCGCGCGCCGATGTCGGCCCCATGAGCTACGTTTCGGACGCGGCGACGCGCCAGACGACCGTGATCAACCGGCGCAGCCACACTTATTCGACCATGCAGACCCCGAACGGCGCGGGCCTGGGGTCCGGCCAGGTCACGGCCACGGTCAAGGACAGCGGCCAGACCAAGATGATCCAGGGCCACTCCGCCCGCCGCTATTTCATGACGGCGACACTCGCCTCCCAGCCGGGCACGGTCATCCAGGGCGACATCTGGGCCGCCCTGGACCTCGCGCGCCCTTCCCTGCCGGCGACCGGCGGGGGTGGGCCTTTCGCGGTCTTCCAGAGCTTGCTCAACAAGGTCAAGGGCTTCCCGCTGAAGACGTCGCTCGCGGTCACCGGCAGCCCATTGGGCAGCACGACGGTCACGACCTCGGTCGTATCGGTGTCCAAGGCGCCCGTGCCCGCGGCGGCGTTCGCCATCCCGGCGGGCTACACGAAGGCCACCATGAACGCGGGCCAGTAGACAGCAGAATGTCTTGAAGACAGAAGAAACGCCCCCGGCTCCAAGAGCCGGGGGCGTTTTGCTGCCGGGGGCAAGTCAAAGATTGGCGGCGAAGAACTTTTGCAGGGCCGGGTAGACGACCTCGGGCGGCGGGACATGGCCGTACTGGGCGAACCAGACGATCTGCTTGGGGTCGCGGGCAGCCTCGAAAAGCTCCTGCTGGGCCGGCACGACGATGACAGTGTCTTTGCGGCCCCCAAGCATCAGAAATGGGCGCGGCGCGATGTGCGGGGCGAAGGTGAGCGGGTCCTGGGCGGCGAGCAGGACCGTGATCCGGTCCCAGTCCAGGCCGCGCAGCGCCGCCGTGCTGCGCCCGCCGACTTCGGTCCGGTTGGCGGACAGCGTTTTGAGGATCAGCCCCCAGTCGCCGCCGCCCGAGATCAGCGCAGTCGCCTTGATGCGCGGATCGACCCCCGCCGCCACGGTCCCGATGATGGCCCCCAAAGAAATGCCCGCCAGCCCGGTGCGCTCTTTGCTGATGTCGGGGCGGGTCGCCAGGTAGTCCAGGCCCCGCCGGACGTCAAGGGACGATTGTCGGATCGTCGTCGCGATTTCTTCCGCCTGCGACCGCACGGAGGGCTTGTCCGGCGTGCGCTCGCCCTGCCCATACTCATCAATCGCCAGTGAGGCGTAGCCTGCTTTGGCGGCGAACACGGCCAGCCCGGCCATAGCCTCCTTGCTGCCGCCCAGGCCGTGCAGGAGGACGAGACAGGGAACGGGGTGGGCCGCCGAGGCGCGCGGCGGCGTGTAAAGGAGGGCGGGGACGCGCTGGCCGTTGGCGCTGAGGTAGGAGAAGCGCAGCAAATGGCCGCCGGCGATGGCGCGCGACTCGACGGTCTTGACGGACAGGGGCGCGCGGGCGTCGTCGGCATAGGACGGCAGGGTGGCCTGGTAGACGGCGGCGCGGTCTAGGGGGGGTGCCTGGGCGCGGGCGGGGGGGCAGAGGAGGAGAGAGCCGGCGGTTGAAACCGCGCCAACAAAAGCGCAAAGTCCGCCTGCGCGGACTAGGATCGGAATCCAAGTCTTAACCTGCGGAGGCAGGTTTTGTGCCCTTGTTGGCGCGGTTTCAACCGCC
>JANOOM010000535.1:0-3388 GCA_031421335.1 Armatimonadota bacterium | reverse complement strand
CCTTCTGGCTCGCCTCGACATTGACCGGCAGGAACCGGGAAAGTGTCTCCATGTCTACGTCCCCAGCGAAGCCATATCAATTACGAACCGGTACTTCACGTCGTTCTTCAGCATCCGCTCATATGCCTCGTTGACCTTGCTGATCGGCGTCATCTCGATGTCGCTGACGATGCCGTGCTCGGCGCAATAATCCAGCATCTCCTGCGTCTCCTGAATGCCTCCGATGTTCGACCCGGCCAGCGACCGCCGCTTGCCCGCGAGAGGGAACGCCGACACCTGCGCCGGGTTTTCCGGCAGCCCCACCAGCACCATGCTCCCGTCCCGCTTCAGCATTGACAGGTACATGTTCAGATCGTGCGAGGCTGAGACCGTGTCCAGAATGAAGTGGAACGTCCCCGCCAGCGCCTTCAGCGCCTCCGGATCGCGCGTCAGCACCACCGCGTCCGCCCCCAGCCGCCGCGCGTCTTCTTCCTTGCCCGGCGAAGTCGTGAACTGCGTGACGTGCGCCCCGAACGAGTGCGCGAACTTCAAAGCCATGTGGCCCAGTCCGCCCAGACCGACCACGCCCACTTTCTGCCCCGGCTGCACGTTCCAGTGCTTCATCGGCGAGTAGGTCGTGATCCCCGCGCACAGCAGCGGCGCGGTCGCGGCCAGGTCCAGCTTGGGCGAGATCTTCAGCGCGAATGCCTCGTCTACGACGATATTTTGGGAATACCCCCCATACGTCGGCGTCCCGTCCGGGAAGCGGCTGTTGTAGGTGAAGACCGTCTTGCTCCGGTCACAATACTGTTCCAGCCCCGCCTGGCAGCTCTCGCACTCCTGGCAGCTACCCACCATGCACCCGACCCCGGCCAGGTCGCCCGCGCTGAACTTCGTCACCGCGCCGCCCACCCGCGTGACCCGCCCGACGATTTCGTGTCCCGGCACCATCGGGTAAATGGACCCACCCCACTCGTCCCGCACTTGATGGAGGTCGGAGTGGCAGACCCCGCAGAACAGGATCTCGATCTGCACATCGTTTTCCCCTGGCTCGCGCCGCTCGAATGCAAACGGTTCCACCAGCGCTGTCGAGTTCTGTGCAGCGTAGCCTTTTGTCATGGTCATAAAGTCATCCCCCTCGTTCCGTCACTGTGCATAACACTTACCCGGCGGTTCAGGGCCGGAAACCTTGGGTAGAAAGTGCAGAGCACAGAACCCCTTCATACGGAACGAGGATACTCCATGGACACCACACGACGCGACCTCCTCAAGAGCGGGGCCGCCCTCGCCGGGACCGCCGCCGGTCTCGCCCTGACCGGGACCGCACTCGCCTAGGGCGCGCGCACCGACATCGCCCCCGAACCCAGCGTCCCCGGCATGCCGCCGACCCCATCCAGTGTCCGCCGGGGCGACATGCCCTACCGCACCCTGGGCCGCACCGGCGAGCAGGTCTCCCTCATCGGCATGGGCGGCTTCCACGTCGGCAGCCTCGACAGCGATGCCGAGGGCATCAAACTCGTCCACGCCGGCATTGACCGGGGCATCAACTTCATGGACAACTCCTGGGACTACCACAACGGCAACAGCGAGGTCCGCATGGGCAAGGCGCTCGCGCAGGGCGGCTACCGCCAAAAAATCTTCCTGATGACCAAAATAGACGGCCGCACGGCGGCCTCGTTCAACAGTCAGCTCAACCAGTCCCTCTCCCGCCTCCAGACCGACCGTGTGGATTTAATCCAGTTCCACGAGATCATCCGCATGGAAGACCCCGACCGCATCTTCGCCCCAGGCGGCGCCTTGGAAGCCGCCGTCGCCGCCCGCTCGGCCGGCAAGGTCCGCTACATCGGCTTCACCGGCCACAAAGACCCGCTCGTCCATCGCCGCATGCTCGAAGTCGCCGACCAGCACGGCTTCCAGTTCGACACCGTGCAAATGCCCGTCAACGTCATGGACGCCCATTTCCGCTCATTCACCCACCAGGTCCTGCCCCTCGCCGCCTCCAAGGGCATCGGCGTCCTGGGCATGAAGACCTTCGGCGACCACTTCATCCTGGACCGCGTCCTGGCCGAGAAGATCGCCACGCCCACCGAGATGCTGCACTACTCCATGACCCTGCCTGTTTCGGTCGTCGTCACCGGCATAGACCGCATGGAGATCCTGGACCAGGCCTTGAACGCCGCCAAGACCTTCACCCCCATGACACAAGCCCACATGGCCGCCCTGCTCGGCCGCACCCGTCAAGTCGCCCTCGAAGGCACCACGGAGCTGTTCAAGACCTCTAGCCACTTCGACAGCACCGCCAGGAACCCCGACTGGCTCGGCTGAAACGAGGAGCAGCCTGGCCTCATAAGCCGGCCCCTAGTCGCGGCGGTCAAAAGCTCCTCGTGTTACGACCTTCGGCTTCCGGGCAGTCTTGGCGCGCTTCGCCCATGTCTCGAGCAGCCAAGACGAAAGCGTCAACGACCCAATTAACTGGGATTTCAAAACTGACCCCAACTGCGGGGAAGCCATCACCAGGAACGCGGCACATTCTGTCGTCGTGGCGGACACCAAGAGTGACACCGACAGCAGCCCCCCGACCGCCCCGCCCCTCACGCGCCGCCAGGTCGTGAAGGCGACAACCGCGGCGCAGAGCGGAAAAGCCCAGACAGGCAAGCCCCAAAGTTTGAGCATCGCCCTGTTCTCCCTTCCCCCGCCGGGCAACACCCTTACCCGGCACCTCCCTCCAAGGCATCCGGTGTCCGGGGCGGGCGCTGCCGGAAGACGAGCCGCAGGATAATCGTCACGAACATCGCCGTCTCAAAGCCCACCACGAGTTCGGCCAGGAACAGCGATCGCAGTCCGTAACTCCGGCCCAGGAAAAGAACTCCGTTGACGAGGGCATAAGCAGCCACCCCGCTCCCCGCCCCGAACAGCAGGTTCCGAGGCAGGCCGTAGCATCGGCCCCGGTCCACGAGCCGAAACAAAGCGAACGCGAACAGCACCACCCCGAGGATCGCGAACGGATAGCTGACGATGTCCGCCCACAGGACTGGGACGGCGAAAGGGAGGGCCAGCATTTTCTTGTCTTCTGACTGAGAGGGCGCACTTCCCCCACACACGGACGCGCCGACTCAGGTTGAAGCGGCGGCATCAAGCCTGATGCGACTGTCCCTTGCCGAAGTGACGCGCTTCCTCTGCCTCCGCCTTTGCCCTTTCTTCCTCGATCTGGCTAACTGATGTTACGCGGCGGCTATAGCAGATGGACGAGTGTTTGGGCGGGTGTTTGGACGGGTGTTTGGGCGGGTGTTTGGACGGGTGTTTGGACGGGTGTTTGGACGAGTGAATGAATTCACTCGCTCCGCGTCAGACCTGTCCAGGGGACAGAAGACAAACACCGACGGCCAGAATCGCAAGGCGCGGCTCTTAC
>JANOOM010000534.1:0-6578 GCA_031421335.1 Armatimonadota bacterium | reverse complement strand
CCGAACGAGTGGTTGAAAACCACTCGCTAGGAACGGTGTCCTTCGGACAGAGAACTCAGTCCCAGGAGAGGACCCCCTGGGGACAAGGACATCCGGCCTCGGTCTTATCGTCCGGCCTCGGTATTATCGTCCGGCCTCGGTCTTCCCGTCCGCAGGACGCTTCTCCTAGCGAGTGGTTTTCAACCACTCGGCTCTCGTCTCGGCTCTCGCAATGCCTGCGTAACATCAGTTACCTAACAAAGCTTGGCAAGCACGTCCGTAGTCAGAGCCTTCCCAGTTGGACTCGTCCTCGCCCGAGCCACCCCAGTCGCGGGCAACGGCGGCGTCTGCGAGGAGGAAGGGCCCGCCTTCCGAGTCTACGTTGTCTAGGTATTCCATTGTGTTTCCCGCTCCTGAACAGCATCAAGACCAACAGAAAACAGCAAGGCACGCCTGAAACAAAAATCGCCCGCCGCTTTCTCTGACAGCGGCGGGCGGTTCTGGTTCAAGGCAGACGGCCTAGTGGGGCGTGTGGGCCTTGATCTCGTGGCGGGTCAGGCCGCCGACGCCGATGGCGGACATGGTGGGATGCCGCTGGGCGAAGTCAAGCTTCTGGCCGTGCATCTTGCGGTTTCGTGCGGCGACCTTGAGGGCGTGGTGGGTGGCGACGCCGGCCGCGATGCCCGTCATGGTCGGGTGGCGCTGGATGAAGTTGGGCTTGTGGGCCATCTGGGCGAACGACGCGGTCGCGGGCACGAGCAGGGCAAAGACAGCGGGCAGCAAGGCGAACGCTGCCTTGCGGTTGAGAATGGTCATAGTGGTTTCCTCCAAATGTTACAGCGAACCGCGCGTCCCGAAAGTTCCGGGCGACGCGAGTCTTTTTTTGTACGCTTAACGAACATAAATGCCCTGATTCGGCGCGAGTCAAACACGCCCTTTGAGACCCCCATGCCACAGGCGACCAGACCCCCACGCCGAAAACCGCTTCGATACGGTCTACGCGGTCTCGCACCCCGGCCGCGCCCATCTCAGCGGGTCGGCGATCTTCAGCGGCTCCAACGGCTACTGGCGGTGGAAAACACTGGCGCGGCCTGAGGGCGTGATACTGGGTGGCCGGGCTGTTCAGCCTCGTTTATACGAATGGGACACTTGCAGCGCGACCGAGAGTGGGTGACGACTCCGCGCGCCGCGCCGACGCCGAACATCGAGGACGAAGCGGAGACCGAGGCGGTGCTGGGGGGGGGCGGAGACGGAGGCGCCGTCTTTGGACTGCGAGGCGGGGGCGAGCTAGGGTTTGACGGGGTTCATTGCCGGAGGCGCTTCCGGCGCGGCGGGCGCGTCCGGCAGAGGGGCCGGCTCGGGCGAGCCGGCCTTGCGGAGCAGAGCGGCGACGTCTTCATGGTGATGGCGTAAGGCCCACCAGAGGGCCGTGTTCTCCTTGCCGTCCTTCGTGCTCACGTCGGCACCGCGTTCCAGCAGGAGTCGGACGGTGGGCAGGCTGCCCGAGGCGGACGCCTGCATCAAGGCGGTGTAGCCCAGGTTATTGTGCGCTTCCAGGTCCGCCCCTTTATCCAGCAGCAGCCCGGTAATGACGGCACTGCCGACATAAGCGGCCTGCATCAGCGGCGTGAAGTCCGTATCCGTCTTGACCGCGACCCCCGCCCCCCGGTCAAGCAGCAGTTTGGCGAGCGGCGCGTTGCCCGCGAAGGCCGCGCCCATCAGGGCGGTATGACCCGCATTGTCCCGCGCATTGGTGTCGGCGCCCCGATCAAGCAGCAGTTTGACGGCCGCGCCGCGCCCGCCATAAGCCGCCACGATGGTGGCCGTCGCGCCCCCCGCCGTCACGGCGTCCTTGTCCGCGCCGTGGCCGAGCAGCAGTTCCATCACGGCGACGCTGCCCGCCGAGGCGGCCTGCATCAGCGGCGTGAAGCCGGTGGCCGTGCGGGCATTCACGTCGCCCCCTCTGGCGATCAGGGCCTGGGTGGCGGCGAAGCGGCCCGCCCCGGCGGCGAGGGCGAGCGGCGTGAAGCCGTCCCGGTCGCGCCCGTTGAGGTCCGCGCCGTGTGCCAGCAGAAGGGTCAGGGCGGGCACGCTGCCTGCGTAGGCGGCGTTCATCAGCGGCGTCCGTGCGTTCAAGTCTTGGGCGCGGGCGTCCGCGCCGTGGCCGAGCAGCGCCCGCACGCTCTGGGCATCGGCGGCGAAGGCGGCGATCATCAGGGCGGAGTAGCCGTCCTTCGTATCAACGGCATTGACATCCGCGCCGCGCGCAAGCAGCAGGAAGACGGCGGCGGGGGCGGCGGAGTGGGCCGCCTCCATGAGCGGCGTGACGCCGAGCTTATCGGTGGCCTTGACGTCTGCCCCGTGGTCCAGGAGCAGTTCCAGAGCGGGTACGCTGCCTTTGTGGGCGGCTTCCAGCAGGGCGCAGTCGCCGTCGTCGGCGCGGGCGTCAGCGGCGGCCCCGCGTTCTAATAGCAGCTTGACGAGGGCGGCATCCCCGGTCCTCGCCGCCGCCATCAGGGCGCTCGTGCCGTCATCAAGCTTCGCGTTCGGGCTGTCCCCCGCCGCCAGCAGCCGCTTGACTCGGGGAAGATCCTTGGCACTGATGGCGCCCATGAGGGCGGCGACCTTGGGGTCCGGCGGATGGACAGGTTTGGCCGGAGCGGCACAGGCCGCAGCGCAGGTTGCCCAGAGTAGGAATAGCAGCAATGGCAGGGAGCGGGTACGGTTCATAGAATTCTACTTCGGCGCTGCCGGCCGACCGATCTTCAGCAGGGCCACGCCGTAGGCCGGGAGGTCGGTGGCAAACGTGCCGGCGAACTCGCCCAGATCCTGATGCAGCCATAGGTCGCGGACTGGCTGCGCGCCCGTCAACTTGATCTGCGAGGAAGTGATCCGCATCCGGCGGGGCGCATCTGAGAGGTTGAACAGGCCGACTGCGATGGTGCCGTCGGCGAGCGGCTTGGACCAGACCTGCATCGCCCGGTTGCCGGAGATCTGTGCGGCAGGGTAGCCGGCAGGGTCCTGGTCCACGTCCAGCACCTCGTCATTGGTCAGCATGGCTGTGACGGACGGGTGGAAGGCATTGGGGTCGAGAGCGGTCAGGTCGCAGGAAATCCAGAGCGGTGCGGAGAGCAAGACGGACTGCGTCATCTGCGACATCTGCTGGGCGGGGGAGAGGCGGGAGGGACGGACGGCCCCCACCCCAGATTTGCCGACCATCAGCAGGCCGGGGTTTCCCCAGTGGCCCGGCCCGGCCCGCTCAGCGGCCCAGGGTTGGTCGAACACGGCGCGCGTCACGATGGCCCAGTCGTCGAAGACCTGGCGGCTGGTGACCCAGGTGTTCACGCCGGCACCGGGCGCCCAGTCGCCCGGGTCACGGTCGCCGAAGGTATCGGCGGCCAGCACGATGTCCCGGCCCGTCTTGTTGAGCGCCGAACGCATCTCTTTGAAGGCGGCCGGCTGGTCATCGGGGGGCGTTTTTTCATCGAGCGCGGCGACGGGGCACCAGTCATACTGCAAATAGTCCACGCCCCAGTCGGCATAAGTGGCGGCGTCCTGGGCGGCGTGGCCGAGGCTGCCAGGGTAGCCGGCGCAGGTATGTTCGGTCGCCGCCGACTCCAGGCCGAACTTGAGGCCCTGGGCGTGAATGGATTCGCCCAGCGCCTTCATATTCGGGAAGCGGCGGCGGTTGGGCAGGATCTCGCCCGTGGCCTTGTCGCGAATGCCCTGCCAGGTGTCGTTGACATGGACGGTGGCCCAGCCGTGCGCGGCCAGACCGGACTTGATCAAGGCGTCCGCCGCCGCGCGCATCTTGGCGTCGTCTACGGTGTTGGCGTAGAGGTTGACGGCGTCCCAGCCCATCGGCGGGGTTAGGGCCAGTGGGTGGTCTCCTGTCACGAGGGTGAGTACACGCGTGCTCTTGCCTTGGGGGTTTGCGACCGAAAGATGCAGCGTGTCACGGCCCGCCGCCGGGGCCGTGCCGGAAATGATGCCGGTCTTTGGGTCCAGAGCGAGACCGGGCGGCAGATCGGGGCAGGAAAAGGTCAGCGGCCCGTCGCCGGTGGTGGGGATGCGGAAAAGGAATAAGTGGCCCGGAGTCGCGCCCACGATCTGGGGGCCGTGGATGACAGGCTCTGGGGCCGGCGGCAGAATGACGGGCTGGAGCCGGGCGGAGGCGGGGACGGTCGAGACCGTCTCCTGGGAGACGACCGGGACGATGCCATACTGCGCTTTGAGCGCGCCCTCGATCGCCTGCCGGTCAGCATCGGCCAGGGCGGTGTCATAGAAGCGGACTTCGGCGATATCGCCCGTCAGATAGGTGGTCATGCCGCTGTGGCGGCCCATGGCGCCCAGTGTCATGTCCTGGATCTGTGACAGCTTCTGCTTGTTCGCGTCCGAGGACGAGTCCGCCAGGGTGCCGTCCACATACAAAGAGAGCACGCCTTTGCGCTTGACCCGCAGGAACACGGCCAGGTGCGGCTTGCCGTCGTTCGCGCCCTGACCGGAGGCAAGGTCCCGGTCCCAGTCGCCGGTGCCGCCGAGGACCTGCCCGCCCGCGCTCAGGGCCAGGCCGAAGTCGTCCTGACCCTGGGCGTCCCACGCCTGTGCCATGTCCCCGACCAGGCCGGCCCCTTCGCGCCAGCTATACCCATTGCCGAGGCCCTGCGCGCTGGCGAAGACGCACACGATGGTGAAGTCGTCCTGTACGGGACGTGGAAAGGTCAGCCGGGTGCGGCGGCTGGCCGCGAAATGCACGGCGGGCTTGCCACCCACCCCGGTCAGGGAATAAGTGGGCGGCTGGCCTGCGTCCGCCCCGGTCTGGGCCACGGCTTCGCTGCCGGTTGCGTTGGTGCTGTCCGGCCAGTGGGTGACAGGGGCATTCGCGGCGAGGGCGCGCAGCGAATCCGCCCGGAACCAGACGATCGGCTGAGGCGTGCCGTCCCCCTGCATGGGTGTGGCCTGGGCGTGGGCCGCGCGGGCGGCCGTCATCAGGATCAGGAGCGCGGCGGCGCGCACTGCGCGGGACGAGAGGCGTATCACAGGGGCGCTTTATCTTTCTTCAGGTCTTCCTCGTCACTGGGCAGCGGGTAGAAAAAGGCATCCTCGGGGACGTACTGCTTCGGCTGGCTCGGGCTGGACCAGTAAAAGCGAACGAGGGCCGCACCGCCTGCACTTTCCAGATACTCCACCTTGACGGGATACTGTTCCCCGGCCTTGAAGGTGAACTTATTGGAGAACTCGGTGGCGCCGTGCAGGCTCCAATCATCAATGATCAAGCGGTGGTTGATCCAGACGCGGACGCCGTCGTCCGCCGTAGCGTAAAGGGTGTAGGTCTCGGAATACTTCGCCGCGATCTTGCCGGTCCAGCGGATGGTGTAGTCGCTACCCGACGGGATCTTGGGGCTTGGCGACCGGTCTGGGAGGTCGGTGAAGACGAAGTTGATGTTCGGGTCGGACTTGGTGAACTGGAACTGATCGAAGCGGCGTCCCTGGTAATAGTCGCCCTTCAGGCCGGACCCGTCGCCGATCTCCATATCGCTGTCGGGCAGGGGGGTCGGCGGCAGGGGCTGTTCCGTGCCCTCCTTGATGCCCTGGCTGTTCTTGACCTGGCGCACGATGGGCGGGGTCTTCTTGACGCTCTCCGTCGGCGGCGCGGGCGCGACAGGCGGAGGCGTCTGGGCAGCGGACAGGGCGCGAACCGGCTCCTGTTTCAATGCCAAAGTTCTTGCTCGCAGCGTGCCCTTGGCGGGCGGGAGCGGCGGGTCGATGGTATCCGCAACCGTCCCCAGGGCAAGGTGAGGCCGCGCCAGGACGACGACCGCGATGGTGCCGCGTGCGCTGGTCGAGCCGACTGTGAGGGCGGGCGCGATCGGCTTGGCGTCGGTCTTCTTCGCCATGCCGACCGGAGCCAATATCGCTTTGTGCGCGGCCTGTGCGCGGCTGGTGGGCGTCGGCAGGGTGACGGGGCTGACGCGCGTCGCCGTCTTGCCGGTGGCGCGGGTGAGGACGTTAGTTTTGACGGGATGCGGCGTTGGGTCCTTGCCGGTCTCGGTCCCCATCGGTGGGGAGGGCGGCAGGATCAGCGCGCCAGGGATGCCCTTCTTATCGCCGCCGACGGGGTCGGAGGGCAGATCGGGGGAGGCACGGGTCTCGGGCATGTCGAAGCCGGTCGCATCCGTGTTCTGCGCCGCGATCTGCGTCTCATCGCCGACATCAGACATGCCGTCGTTCTGCTCGCCGCTCAGGACGCCGCCCGCCGCGCCCTGTGCTCCCGGCGCTCCCGGTGCGGCAGGGGCATCCAGGTTCGACGCGACTTGTGTCCCGGCCTCGCCCGCCTGTCCGGCCTGCCCCGGCTGCTCAGCTTGCTGGCCTTGTGCCGCCGCCTGTCCGGCCTGCCCTGGCTGACCGCCCGGCTGACCGCCCGGCTGACCGGCGGGGCCTGGCTGCCCTGCTCCCGCTTGCCCCGCGTTCGCCTTCGGCTGTCCCGCCCCAGATCGCCCAGGAGTGGTTCCGGGCTGGCCTCCGGGCTGGCCTCCGGGCTGGCCTCCGGGCTGGCCTCCGGGCTGGCCTCCGGGCTGGCCTCCGGGCTGGCCTCCGGG
>JANOOM010000533.1:0-1622 GCA_031421335.1 Armatimonadota bacterium | reverse complement strand
TCGGTGCGCGCCAGCAGGGCATCATACGCCCCCGAAACCGCCGTCATGGCCTGATTCCAGCCCGCGAAGAACCGGGCGGCGTTTTCCGGGTCCGCTTCTTCCGCTGTCAGCGGGGCGCAGCCGAACAAGCGCGGCAAAGCCTCGAACAGCAGGCGCTCAGGTTCCTTCCCCGCCCGGACCGTGTCGCGCAGGCCCGCCGCCGTGGCGCTCAACGTGCGCGTCTTCCGCGTGTACTCGGGCAGGCGGTTGAACTCGCGGTAGAGCTGACGCACGACGTTGACTAGGGTGGGGCGCGTCCCGCCCAGCCGCAGGCCACGCGCGAACCGCTCCACGACCGCCCGCCGCTCCCCCGCGACTCGGTAGCCCCGCAGGCGGTAGTCGCTCGGGCGCTTGATCATCCGCTCCAAAGTCGCCGCGTCCAGATCGGTCACAAAGCGGTCTTCCTCGTAGACGATCACCTCGTCCTCGTGGCAGAGCAGGGCCGCGCACAGCAGCAGCGGGAGGATGCCGTCGGCCAGTCCGAACGGCGGCGCGTTGAGCCGGGCGTGAAGTGCGGGCAGAGACTTGTCGCCCTCGGGGTCATCGAACAGGAACCGCTCGATTTCGGCCCAGACCGCGACCAGCCCGGCGTCGCCCGCCGGGGGCGGGCCAAACTCGTACCCGTCCCCACCTTCGGCCTGCCGGTGGATGCCGGTACTCTCAAGCACCGAAGCGTAGATGCTGGCTTCGGGCGGAAAGCCCTCGATCCCCAAGCGCTTCTCGGCCCGGCGGAGAATCATCGCCTCAAGCACGTTGCGGCGGGCGGACGTTGCCGTCGCCGAGATCTGACGCCGGTTGACCAGTTCGTTCCGCAAGCGCGGCGTGTCCGGGAAAGTCTCGTCACAGGCCCGCGACACCAGGGCCTGTAGCTGACGGTAAGAAGCCAGCGCGACCGGCCGGCCCGCGTGGAACCACTGCGCCCCGCCGCCGGCGTCCGCGTCGTCGCCCGACTTGTCGAGCGCCTGCGGACGCATCAAGCGGTCCCACTCGGCCCGGAAAGCGCTCGTCGCTTCCGCTAAACGCTCGCGCACTTCGCGGGACGCCACCTTGTCGTTGCGGATCTCGGGCGTCTCCGCCTGCACCCACAGCAGGCACTCGACGGCGGCAGCGGCTTCGTGCAGCGCGTCCGTTTCCGCCGTGACCCCCACGATGACGTCGGGCCGGGCGATCGCTTCCGCCGCCGCCGCCGCGTCCGCCCGCGCCGCCGCGTCCGGAGCGAGGCACAGGAGCAGACGCCCGCCACCAACCCCGGACGGCGCGGATGCCTCTTCGGCCAGCACCTCGGGCCGGCAGCAGCGCACCTCGAAGAAGCGCAGCGTGCCCGTCTCATAGGAGTGGCGCCGGGCGGCCAGCGGCGGGTGCGTTTCCAGCCGCTCAGCCAGAGCGACCGCGTCCGCGCCCGATGCGAACTGCCCGCGCGCCTCCCGCAGCCGGTCGTCTATGTCAATGTCGCTGCCTTCGTACAGCCGGAACGCCCTACGGAACTGCCGGTAAGTCACGAGTGTCGCCGTTTGCAGCGCGGCCAGGGCGTCGTCCACGGGGGTCTCGTCGCCCCCGCTCTCCATCAGGGCGAAGCGCAGGAC
>JANOOM010000532.1:0-2786 GCA_031421335.1 Armatimonadota bacterium | reverse complement strand
GACGATAATACCGAGGCCGGATGTCCTTGTCCCCAGGGGGTCCTCTCCTGGGACTGAGTTCTCTGTCCGAAGGACACCGTTCCTAGCGAGTGGTTTTCAACCACTCGTTCGGGCAGCGTGTCAGGCTTGCGTAACAGCAGTGAATAAGTGGAAACGGACCGGGGGCCTGGAAAGGCCCTCGGTTTTTTGTTGTCGGGGACGGACAGGAAAAAGACGGGGCGGAGGGGCGGGATGCCCCCAGAACCGGCCTTGAAAGGCCGGTCTATTAAAGGGGTGAAGGCGCTCCGCGCCTGAAGAGCAGGATGAAGATCCGAAGAGCAGGATGAAGATGGGAAGCAGAGGGCGAACACAGCGCGGAAGGGCGAACACAGTACGGAAGGGCGAACACAAGGTTCGCCCCTACGGACATAATCTTCAACCGCGGAGCGGTTTTTGTTCGTTCGTAGGCCGGCCTTTCAAGGCCGGTTCCATTCCGCCGACGTCCCCCTACTCTGCCCGCCACAGAAAATACACCCCCAAAACGGCGAACAGCAGGGCGGGAGACCAGGCGGCGAGCGACGGCGGCATCTTGCCGGCCAGCCCCAAAATCTTGGTCAGCAGCAGGGTGTTCCAGGCCACCCAGACCATGATGATCGAGAGGAAGATGCCCATGTACGCCCCCGCGCGGGCGAAGCGCAGGGCGAGCGGCGGGGCGCACAGCGCGAAGGCGAGGCAGAGAAAGGGCAGGCCGAGTTTGGCGTAGTAGCTGAAGGCGACGGCGGTGTTATCCTGGCCGGTGCGGGCAAGCGCGTCCATCCGCGCGCCGAGCTGGGCCATCGTCTGGTCGTCGAGCGTGCCCACCGACGACTGGGACAGGCTCTCGACCGGCACTTGCAAGGGCAGGGTGATCGTCTTGCCGGGCAGGTTGCGCGCCTCGAGCTTCACCAGACCCTCGGTGTCGAAGGTCATCGCGTGTGCCTCGTACAGCGTCCAAACGTCGCGGTCGTAGTCGGCGCTTTTGGCCGTGATCAGCGTCGGGAAACCGCCCAGCTCGGTCGGGTTCTGGTAGATCGTCACGCCGTACAGGTGCAGACGACTGCTCTTGCCGTTTGGGTCCTTGCGGATCTCGCGGATGTGGAAAGCGTAGTCCTGGAACGTGAAGACTTTGTTCGAGGCAAGGGCCGGGGACGCCTCCAAGGCATAGGAAAACATCTGGCTCTGCGTCTTCTGGAACTCGCGCCAGGCGGCCGGGACCACGCGGTCCCCGACCAGGAACGAGACGCCGCTGGCGAGCACACCCACGACGATGATGGGCAGGAACAGCCGGCAGAGCGACACGCCCGCCATACGGATCGGGGTAACCTCAGAGTCTCGGGCCATGCGGTTGACAGCCCAGGCGGAGGCGAGGGCGACGCCCGGAGGCAGCGTCAGTGGAATGAGGATGGGGATATTGAAGACGATCAGTCGGGCGACGATGAGCGGCGGGATGCCGTTCCGGACGATGTCCTCGATGAGCGGGAACAGGGTGTTGCCGACCAGCATGACGACGATGAGCAGGATGCCGCCGACGAACGGCAGCACCATCTCGCCGAGCAGGTAGCGGTCCATGCGCTTGATCATTGGGGTATAATTTCGGGCAGGCGACTACTGCAAGTTGAGGCGGATCGTGAAGTCGGTGATGTCCAAGTCGGCGATGGTCACGCCGTTCTGGACGCCGGAAACGACCACAGGGACGCCGTTGACGTACTGGGCGACATCGCCGCTCCCCTCAATATTCGTGGTCGTATTGGAATAATTCAACTGTATGACCGGCCCGCCCGCAGTTGTGCGGACGATGATTCTGACGAAGCTGTTGTTGGCGAGGTCCGGCGGGTTCAGGGCGTCGAAATATTTGGGCGCCGTGCTGTCCGGCTGAACCGGGACGATGTTTGTGGTGACGAAGTTGATTTGCAGCGTCTGAATCTGGTCTATTACGACGGTGGAAGTCGCCAGGAAGGAGAGCGGGAGCTGGAACGAGAGCGTGTTTCCCAGCACCTGAGAGGTCACCAGATAGCCGGTCGAGCCGAGGTAGTTCGGCTGGCGCAGGGCGGCGTCAATGTTGTAGAACCCAAAGCCGGTTCCGCCGGGAATACCCTGGTTGTACTCGACGTAGTTGGTGAAGGCGCCCGCCGCGAAGCCGTTGACGTAGGGCGGCGCGACGACAGGGACCGGCCCGGTCACCCCCGAGTTGTTCCCGTTGGGCGTGTCGTTGACGTTGAACAGGACGAAGTAGTAGTAGGCGGGGTTGATCCGCCCCGCGACTGTCATGGTGATGAGGAGCTGCGGGCCGGATGTGGGGCTGGTGATACCGCCGCTGGGCGCCTTGGCGCACCCGGCGAGCAGCAGAGCGGGCACGGCGGCGAGCAGGGTCCGGCGGGTGAACTTGGGGGGGGCTTCAGGCGTTTGCATCGGGTTATTATAGCAGGAATCGGGCCGCATTGACAACCAAGGAGCAGAGCGGCCCACCGGCCCCAAATCCTGAGGGGGCCGGAGAAAACCGCATCGGGCAGCCGCCGTTCTCCTCCGGCCCGCACTCCCAGTCTGGCTCCCCCATTATTGGGGGTTTTTGTTGGGTGGGCTGGGGGGGCCTCATCCTATCCGCCCTTTCCGGCCTGCTGCTGGCAGGTGCGCTTCCCGCTCTCGACTGGGGCTGGCTCGCCTGGGTCGGGCTACTTCCCTTCCTCAGCTTGTTCCCGTTCCGCTCCAAGCGCGCCGCCTTCGGGCATGCCCTGGTGCTGGGGGCTTGCTACCTCGGCGGCATGGCCTAC
>JANOOM010000531.1:0-5516 GCA_031421335.1 Armatimonadota bacterium | reverse complement strand
GGCTGCACTCGGCTGCTCTCGGCTGCTCTCGGCTGCACTCGGCTGCACTCGGCTGCACTCGGCTGCACTCGGCTGCACTCGGCTGCACTCGGCTGCACTCGGCTGCACTCGGCTGCACTCGGCTTCCACCTGCCACCCGTCCTGGCCGCTGCGTGGCCTCCATTCGCGGCCCCACTCGTCATCATCGCGGACAACACCATGAGCATTAAGACCTGGCCCCTCCTCGCCCTCTGCCTCCTTGCCCTCCTGCGCGCACCCGCCACCCGCGCAGATGGTGCATCATTCCCCGCCTTTACCTGGCTCGAGGGCGAGGCGCCGACTTCCATTTCCCCCACCCGCTTCGAGCCAGTGATCACCGATGTTGGGCAGCCTTCCTATCTGTCGGGCGGCAAGTGGCTCCACATCGCCGTGGACGCCAAAGACGTCGCCGCCCTCGTACCCGCCAGGGGCATCGTGCTGTCTTACACGTTCGCTGCCCCCACCTCAATAATCGCTACCCCGGCCGCCGCGCCCTGCGAAGTCTGGGACCGAGTCGGGTATGAGGCCGCCCGTTCGCCCTTCGACTGGCGAATAGACGGCGGCGCGTGGGCAGTCGTGGCCCCGGACGTGCAGACCATTGACTTGCAGCAGCTCCAGACCTGGAACCCGGTTGCCTGGCTGAAGCTGACGACGCGGGCGCTTGCGCCGGGCGCCCACACGCTGGAAATCCGGCTGGTGCCAACGAAGAACGGCAAGGGCGAGTTCCAGGCCATCAACTACGCTTCGGACGCCTTCTGCATCAGCGCCGGGCCGTTCCGCCCGAACGACCAGTATCGGCCCGGCGATATGGCCTGGCAGACGCCGGAAGACCGCGCCGCTGCCGCGTCGGCATTCGCGGTGCCCGTGCCTCGGAGCGCGGCACAGACGGAAATGCCGCTTTCGGGCCTGTGGCAGATCGCCCGCGCCGACGAGGGTCCCGTCACCGACGAGGCCGCCCCCGTGGCCGAAGCGTCCAATGCGGACGGCCTGTTCTGGAAGTCCATGCCGGTGCCGGGCGATCGGGACAAGGCGCGGCCCGAGTGGCTGTACAGCCACCGGTATTTCCTGAGAACGCGCCTTGACGTCCCGGCGGCGCTTTCGGGCCGCTCGCTTTATCTGCACTTCCCCGCCGTCTCCATGCTGGCTTCAGTGTTTGTCAACGGCAAAAAGTGCGGGTCCACAACGGCGCCGTTCGCCGTGTGGGACTGCGACATCACGCGGGCGGTCCATCCGGGCGTCAACGAGGTCTGGGTGGGCGTCAAGGACTGGTACTACGCGCTCCCGCTGACGAAGGGGGCGGATGGCGCCTCGTATGTGATGTACGAGCCGACCGACTGGGTGACGAAGTTCGGCCCGGCCTCGTTCACCTTCCCGGTCTGGAACCACGAGGGCAGCGGCATTCTGCGCGCGCCGTCACTCGTCGTGGCGGGCGCGGCCTATGTTTCAGACGTCTTCGCCAAGCCTTCCGTCAGGACGAAGACGCTGAGCCTGGAAGTGAGCGTCACCAACCCGACCGATAGGCCCGTCACCGTTTCGGTCGGAAACAGCGTCGCGCTACTCGCAGGCGGGGCGGCGCAGAAAACCTTCGTGCCGCAGGACATCACTGTCCCGGCGGGCGGGGCAGCGACCGTTCAGCTTTCGGAAGGCTGGGCCAATCCCACGCTCTGGTGGCCCGACGCGCCTGCTCAGTATATCGTCACGACAACGTTGAGCCTCGGCGATAGGGCGATAGACGCGCGGACCACCAAGTTCGGCTTCCGCGAGTGGGACTGGCACGGGCCGAACTTCATCCTGAACGGCGTCCCCTGGCACGGGCGGGCAGACCTCGCCGACTACAATCAGGCCACCGAGGCCGCCGCCGCGCTCTGGCACCGACACGGCCAGACCATGCAAAGGATGTGGACGGAAGACGCGGTAAGCGGCCTGGACCCTGAAGCGGCTTTAGACTTCTACGACGCTCACGGCATCCCCATCCGGCGCACCGGCCTCTTCGACGGCGAGGCGGTCAAGTACCATCTGGACACGCCCGGCCTGTTCGACCACTGGCGCACGCAGCTCGCCGCCTGGGTCAAGGGCCAGCGCAACCATCCGTCCATCTTCATTTGGAGCATGGAAAACGAGATCACGTTCATCAACGGCCACGTTTCGGGACAGGACGACCTGACCACACGCGAGATGCGAAAAGCCTGGGACGTTGTGCGGGCCGTGGACCCGACGCGGCCCGCCATGACCGACGGCGGCAATGCCCTGCTCGACGAGTCGCTGCCCGTTTATGGCGGCCACTATTTGCAGCCCGGCCTGGACACGCTGCCCGAGGGCGCCTACGACCGCGCAGGCTTCGCGCACCGGCAGGTCTGGCCGATCACGCAGAGCAAACCGGTTCTGCTGGGCGAGGACTTCTTCGCCAACGGCGTTGACCTGGCGGATCTTGCGACGGTCGGGGGCGAGAGCGCCTTTGCGGGCAAGGCCGAAGCGCACCCGGCCATCGGACAAGCCGCCCGGATGCTGTCGGAAGGCTACCGCTGGAACGACGTCAACTTCCACTTCTGGTTCGGCGGCGAGACCGACGCGCACTATCCAGCCTGGCAGCCGGTCGCCGTCCTGTGCCGCCAGTGGGACTGGACGTTCGGGTCGCACCAGAAGGTGACGCGAACGTTAGGCATCTTCAACGACACGCATGACGCGGCCCCGATCACTCTGGTCTGCACGCTGACGGTCGGCGGGAAACAGGCCGCCCGCACGAGCAAGGTTTATGACGTCCCGCCGGGCGGCAGCCGCAAGTTCGACGTCGTCCTCCTGATGCCTGCCGCCACGACCCGGCAAGAAGGAACATGGGCGCTGACCCTGACGCGCGGCGGCAGGCCTTTGTACCGGGACGTGAAAGCCGTCTCGGTGATGCCGCCGCTCGGCAGCCTGACGATCCGCGTTTATCACCGGACGGCCCCGCCACCGGCGCGGGTTTCTTGGCTCGCCGTGTATGATCCGTCGGGCCAGGTTATCGCGTTCCTGAGCGGCTACGGCCTGCCGTTCACACGCTTGACGAGTCTCGGCGGGCTGCCCGCCGGGGCCAAAGTCTTGATCGTCGGGAGGGACGCACTTTCGCCGGCCCAGTGTACGTCGAGCGCATTGGCCGCGTATGCCTCGGGCGGGCACGCGGTCATCGTATTGGAACAAAAGAACCCGCTCCGCTTCCAGGCCCTACCGGGCGAGATGGCGCTTGATGCTGACGCCAAGGCGGGCGGTATCGCCTTCGCTGAGGACCTGGGCCACCCGGTCCTGCACGGGCTGGCACAGAAAGACTTTTTTACCTGGGGCGCGGACGGGGCGGTCTACCAAGACGCCTACGTCAAGCCCGCCTCGGGCGGCAAGTCCCTGGTCCAGTGCGGCGAGCGCCTGCAAGACACAGCCCTGGCCGAGATGACGCCTGGCAGGGGCGTCATGCTCATCAGCCAGCTCCTGATTGGCCGGAAGCTGGCGATAAGCGCAGTCGCACAGCGGCTCCTGCTGAACATGGCCTTTTATGGCCTGTCGTATCATCAGGTCTTCCGCCCGGTCACGGCTGTTGCCGGGGACGACGCGCCGCTGGTGAAAGCCATGGACGCGGTCGGCCTGAGCTACATCAAGGCCGGCGACCCGCTGGTCGCTCTGAAAGAACCCGGCGGCATCGCCGTCGTCCACGCGACGCCCGCGAGCCTGCATGTCCTGGCCCGGAACAAGCCCGCCGTAGACGCCTATACCCACGCTGGCGGCTGGCTCGTGCTGTGCGGCCTGACGCCGGCGGGCCTGGCCGACTACAACGCCTTGGTCGGCGTGGACCACTTGATTCGGCCATTCGGGCAGGAGAAAGTCACCTGGCCCACCCTCCGCAGCCCGCTGACGGCGGGGCTTGCCACGGCGTCCATCGTCATGGGGTCCGGCAAGCAAATCTTCGGCTACGCCGCCGGCCAGTACCCAGACGCCGACGCCTACAGCTACGTTCTGGACACCGATGACGTGGCCCCGTTCGGCCACTCCCCGTTCTTCGCCTGGGACAAGATCACCAACAATTACACCCAGGCGGACGGCTTCTGGCCCCTCATCATTAATTTCCCCGGCCCCGAGCCGGGCAAGACTGTAGACATCCCGATTTCGCTGCCCCGGAGTGAAACGATCACGCAGTTCACCTATGTGCAGGATTTGAACTACAACGCGACCACTAAAATCGCCCTCGTCTTTGATGGCAAGGACCGCGTGCCGCTGGACGTGCTGCCGAACGGGGACCCGCAAGTCTTCGCCTTGAGTCCGCCGCGCACGGTGAAAGAGATCACCTTGCAGATCGTGGACTACGACCGCAAGCCGGGCGGCGGGACGAACATCGGTCTGGATAACATCTACTTGAAGAGCGCCCGGCCCGCGTCCTTCGCCCAAAAAGTCCGGTCCCTGCTGAATATCGGCGCGCTGATCGAATACCCACGCGGGGCGGGCGGCCTCCTGCTGTGTAACGTCAAGTTTCAGGACAGCGAGGCCAACCCGGAGAACACCGGCAAGAAACGGGCCATCCTGGCGACCCTGCTGCGGAACCTCCACGCGCCGTTTTCGGGCGCGAAGATGGTCATCGCGGGCGCCAACAACTTGACCTATACGCCTCTGGACCTGTCCAAGGAGGCGAATCAGTACGTCACCGAACAGGGCTGGTTCGGCGATAAGGCGTTCACGTTCGCCGACCTGCCGCACGGGCGGCAGACACTGGCGAACGTCCCCTACAGCGTTTACAGCTTTATGACCTCGCCCGTCCCGACCGCCGTCATGCTCGGCGGGGCTGGCGTCCCCGGCAGCCTGCCCGACCACGTTGACGGCATCCCCGTCCGCCGCAAAGCCGACGCCCTGTTCTTCCTGCAAGCCGCCCGCCTAGACAGCCAGCGCAATGCCGACGAGATCAAGCGGGGGAAGAAGTACGAAATGGCCGACTACGTCGTCCACTACGCCGACGGGACAACGGCGCGGGTTCCGGTGTACGCCGAGATCAGCATAGACGGTTATAAGCAGGCAGCGCCTGCCGCCCTGCCGGGCGCGCAGATCGCCTGGGCCAAGTCTTACGCCGGGACGCCGTTTTCCGCCGTCGCCTACTCGATGCAGTGGAACAACCCGTTCCCGTCCAAGACCATCACGACGGTGGACCTCGTTTATGGCCCCGACCGGCGCGGCATTCCCGCCTTGCTGGCTCTGACGGCGGCGAGCGCACGCTAGGGGGTCTCAATTTTTCTCTTCCGGGCGCGGGCAGACAATGGTACAATCCCGGCAAGATGCAGCATTATGACACCATGGCGCGAGGGAGGTCGCTGGGCCTTGCGGCCCTCTCCGGCCTGCTACTTGCGGGCGCGCTTCCCGCTCTCGACTGGGGCTGGCTCGCCTGGGTCGGGCTACTTCCCTTCCTCAGCTTGTTCCCGTTCCGCTCCAAGCGCGCCGCCTTCGGGCATGCCCTGGTGCTGGGGGCTTGCTACCTCGGCGGCATGGCCTAC
>JANOOM010000530.1:0-3044 GCA_031421335.1 Armatimonadota bacterium | reverse complement strand
GATGGGGGCGGACGGCGCCCTGTACGGCACGGCCAGTGTGGGCGGGGCGAACGACAGCGGGACCGTCTTCACGCTCAAGAGCGACGGCACCGGCTTCAGCGTCCTGTACTCCTTCAACACCACCACCGGTGGCCCGCAGGCGGGGCTTACCGACGGCAGCGACGGTTTCTTCTACGGCACCACGAGCGGCGAGTTGACCGGGACCGGGCTGGTCTTCAAGATCGCCCCGGACGGGAGCGGGTTCACCATCCTGCACACCTTCACCGGCGGCGACACTCCCTGGTCGCCGCTCCTCGTCGGCGCAGGCGGCGTCCTGTTCGGGACGACCGAGGCGGGCGGCACCACCCAGTGCGGCAGCGTCTACACGCTGAAGACCGACGGGTCCGGGTACGCCGTCCTGCACTCCTTCAACGGGAACTCGGACGGCACGGTCACTGCGGAAGGCGGCTGCCCGCAGGCGGGACTTGCCGACGGCGGCGACGGTTTCCTTTACGGCACCACGAGCGACAGCCCGTACCTGGGCTACGGCAGCGTCTTCAAGGTCGCCTATGACGGAACCGGATTCCGCACGCTCCACAGCTTTTCTGGCAACGCCGACGGCGCCTCGCCCTACGCGCCGGTCGCGCTGGGTCCCGATGGGATGCTCTACGGGACGACGGCGGGCGGCGGCGCGAATGAGGCGGGGACGGCCTATGCCCTGAACACCGACGGGACCGGCTTCACGACGGTCGCGTCATTGTCCGGGTCGGGCGACGAAGGCGGCACCCCCGAAGCCGGCCTGACGCTGATCGCGGGCGGCTGGGTGGGGACCTCGTTTGACGGCGGCGCCAACGAGACCGGCGCCCTCTTCACCCTCACGCCACCCGTCGCCGCCGTCATCCCGCCGGTCATTCCGCCGGTCATTCCGCCGGTCATTCCGCCCGTCATTCCGCCCGTCATTCCGCCCGTCATCCCGCCGGTCATTCCGCCCGTCATCCCGCCGGTCATCCCGCCGGTTATTCCGCCCGTCGTCCCTGTCACGTCCCGGATGCATCTCCTGCTGCGCAGCCCGGACGGCGGGGCCTCGCTGTGGAACATGGCGGACGCCGACCCCGTCTTCACGGCCCTTACCTTCGGTGCCGTCATCGGGAACACCGCACAGGCCATCGCGGAAGGACCCGGCAACTCCGTGTTCCTGCTGTGGAGCCACGCCGACGGCAAGATGACCGTCTGGACCGTTGCTGCCGACGGCACCCACACCGCTTCCGCCGATTATGGGCCGCTTCCCGGACTGACCGCCACCGGTATCGCCGCCGGACCTGACGGCCAGCCCCGCGTCCTCTGGACGGGGGCTGACGGCAGCGCCTCCCTGTGGAACATGGGCGACGCCGACCCCGCCGCCACCGCCCACGCCTTTGGCCCCGCCACCGGCATGACCGCCGCGTCACTCTCCGTCGGGCCGGACAACCTCGCCCGACTGCTGTGGACCCGGACCGATGGCACCATGTCCGTCTGGACCCTTGGCGCTGACGGCACCCACGCCCCCGCCGCAAGCTACGGGCCATTCCTCGGATGGACCGCCCAGTCGGTCGCCGTCGGCCCCGACGGGCTGGCACGCGTCCTGTGGACCCAGATGGGTGGCATGATGTGCGTCTGGACCCTCAACGCCGACGGCACCCACGCCATAGCCCCCGGCTACGGCCCGATGGATGGCTGGGCCTGCACCGGCATCGCGGTCGGCGCGGACGGCCTGACGCACGCCCAGTGGATGCACGCGGGGGACGGGCTGCTGTCCGTCTGGACCCTCGGCGCCGATACATCCGTCGACTCGACGCGCGACCTCACCCCGCTGGCCGGGTGGGTCGCCGTCGCGGTCGCCGACTGAGCCGAACACGCAGCAGAAGCGCGCGCGGCAATTCACGGAGCTTGCTCTCCTCCCGGCCCGAGTGCCGGGGGGAGGGCGCCCCTCCCCTTCGGCCTCCTCCACTCCCCCTCAAACATTTCCGTCACCCAGAACCGTCCGCCCTCCGCCCACGCCACCCGCTTTCCATGCTGCCCACGCGCCTCGCTCCCTTTGACAAGCCGCGCGCATCGTGCTATAGTGTCCTCGCGGGCGACGCCCTCCCCCGCCGGGCCGGAAGGCCCTCCCACCGCTGACACGCGCCCCGAGCGCGTAAGGAGTCTCGAAATGCTCACCCCGCTTCGGCCCAAGCGCAGGCCCGCCCCGCTGCGCGCCCTCCTCGCCGCCTTTGTCCTGTCGGCGGGCGCGGCGACCGCCGCCCTGGCCCTCGCCTCTGCCCGCCTTTCGGTCGGCGACCGGACCGTCTCCACCGACGTCCGCCTCATCGGCGGCCGCCCCTACGTCCCCCTGGCCGACATGGCGCGGGCCATGAACGGGACCCTCGTCCGCCACGCGAGCGGCTACGAGATCAAAACGGGCGGGGCCACCGGGGGCGATACCACCACGCCCACCGACGACGCCGCCGCACCCGATGCTGTCACGCCCGATGCCGCCGGGGGCGCCAACGAGGTCAAGGGGGTGCGCGGCAAGATCGGCCAGATGCTCTTCACCGGCAAGTGGCGCTTCGAGGTGCTCGGCGTGGACCGCGCCGCCGCCTACGACAGCAAGTATCTGGCGGATGCCCGCAACATCGCGCCGGCCGGCGACACCGAGGAACTGGTCATCGTCCGGTGCCGCTTGAAGAACGGCCAGAAGACGACGCAGATGGCGATGCTCAGTCCCATCCACCCGCACAACATCGCCCTGACCGACGCCCAGGGCCAGTCCTACGCGCCCACCGACTTCGACAAGCGCGGCGGCTCCACCGACGAAGGGCCGCACCTGCTGCCCGGCGCCCAGACCGACTTCGCCGTCTTGTTCAGCGTGCCCAAGGGGACGGCCCTGAAGGACCTGGTCTTCTCCTTGCAGAACGCCTACGAGGACTTCCCCGACGGCGGCACGGACGTGCGCGTCTCGCTCGCGCCCTAGGCCCAAGGCGGGAACGACGAAAGGGCCGCCGGCCAAACTGCCGGCGGCCCATATGCTGTGGGCTGGGCGCTAAGGA
>JANOOM010000529.1:0-2150 GCA_031421335.1 Armatimonadota bacterium | reverse complement strand
AGCGCGTCAGCAGCCGGGACAAGTGGCGCGAGGACAGGTGGACCTGGGCGGCGATTTCGGCCAGCGGCAGCGGGCGGTTCAGGTTGTCATGGATGAAGCGAACGGCGAGGCGGGCGGCGATGTCGCTTGTCTCAGGGCCGGGCGGCTCCGCATCCGGCAGCCGCTCTCGCCCCGCCCCAGCCTGCGCGATGCCGAGAATTAGGGCAGTTGCTAGTGCCTGATACTGCGCCTCGGTGGCCGGGCCGGGCGGACCCGAGGCAACGGCCCGCAGCGCCCGCCAGAGGGCGGCGACTTGTCCCTCTTCGTCCGGCGCGACCAGGACCGAGGCATCCGCGAAAGCCTTGAGCAGCGAATCCACCGCGCCCGACGGCTTGGCGCTCGTGCTTGCAGAGCCTCGGCAGCCGAGTGAAGGGGCGGGCGTCCACTGGAAAGACACCCAGGACAGCTCCATGTCTGGGCGGCCTGTATTGACGATCTGGTGGATGACGCCGGGCCGGGCGACGAGCAGGTCGCCGGGCCGCACCCGATGCGCCCGGTCCTGCACGATAAACTCGCCCGCCCCGTATTCACCGACCAGGCAGACCTCAAAAAACGTGTGCCGATGCGGCCGATTGTCGGCGAGGTGCCGGGCGTAGGCCCATTGCAGCAATTCCACCGTCCCCCACCCCAGCGGCATCCGCCCGAGGCTCCGGTTCAGCCGCTCCTGCCAGTCCACCAAAGAAGCCCCCTAACCCTCACCCCAATAAAACCTAATTCTGGGGAGACCTGAGGGGAAAGTCATGGCCCCAGTGGGACAATCGTACCCCGCGAGAACTAACTCATACTCGCCCAGAATAGGGGGCGGGGGAGGCGATCCCGTCGCTCGTTTTGCATGTGCCTACTGGTTCATCGGGACGAACTGCACCCGGAGGTCTGCCCTGACCTCCGCCCGGTAGGCCCGCACCCGCGCGGTCAGATGCAGGCCGTCCAGGTACATCCGCAGGTCGGCCAGGTCCTGGAACTGCTGATCCCGGACGGCGGCGGGACCGGCGCCAGGCAGGACACGGTGGTAGTGGGCGCAGGTGGCCTCGGCGGGGCCGTCGGGCGCGGCGCCGTGGAAGATCAGCAGCAGTTCTTCGACCTTGTGTACGCGGACCAGGAACGCCAGATCGTCCCGATACTGCGTCGCGCGCAGGAATTCGTACCCGCCCGGCGTCAGCGCAGCGGGTCCGCCCGGCGCGTAGAAGCGGTCGTAGTCGCGGATGGAAAGGTAGTTCTGGAGAAACTCGTCAATGCTCTCCTGCAAGCGCCCGTCCGAGCAGCAGGCGACGAGGATGCGCGGGCGCTCCACGTTCCAGCGGGCCGAACTAGTGTAGGCGGGGGCGGTCTTCTCGGGAAGGGTGGTCATGCGTTTAGGCTCCGATACGCGGCGGGGGCGGCCAGACGCCTTCCCCCGCTGTCAAGGCGTGGCGCTGGTTCATTTTAGCCGTCTCCCAATACTCATGGGATAGCTCTGAGAACTTTTGAGACTCGGAAGAAGTAACAAAAGCTGACTTCGGAACAATCAATGCTTCACCTGGCAAGATGAAATACGATGCCCCCCTATTGTTCACGATGTCCTCGAAGTTCGCCCAGTGGTGATGATAGCTAGTGGCCTCTGTCTCTCCCCAGCAGAAGTCAAACTTGCTGACTTCTGCTACACGTTCTCCTGTAATGCCTGACTTTGATGCCTTCCAGAATCCGAGCGCCATCCTCAGCAGAAGTGATATAAGTTGGATGAAGAATAGCACGGCACCAAGGGCAGCACTCGGGGCGAAGCCATAGCCGATACTTGCGCTGAATCTAGGGATGAACGTTAGGCAGGGGAGCAGCAGACACAGGCCGAGGAGTGAAGCCAATCTGAAGAGGAAGCGGCGTCTCCATGCATACCAGTGGTACTGCCAAATGTCTCCTTTAGTCAACGTAAAGTTTATTCTCATGGCAGGTCGGTTGTGGGCGGCGGGAACGAGAAGGGCGACAGAGAACCATTCCCTGCCGCCCTCGTACTTTCCTGCTTCCGCTTGAGCGTCTTTAGGCCCTGTTTCTATTGCCACCAGCAACGCTCTGGCCGCAGCGTAAGAGGGCGTGGCAAGCAACGCCCCTACCCATCTCCTGCCCGCGCAGGCGGGGAG
>JANOOM010000528.1:0-1735 GCA_031421335.1 Armatimonadota bacterium | reverse complement strand
AACTCCTCCCCCTCCCGTTTCGGGAGGGGTGCCGAGGAACGAGGCGGGGTGGATTCCCACGCCTCCGCACAGTCAAACTAGTCAACGCCCCGCCCCCCGGCGGGGTGTTTTCGTGCGTGGCCCCTAAACCTCCCCCCCCCGCCTTTATTTGCCCTATTGCCTTTTTTGTGGCTTTGTGATATGATAAAGGTGCTTCCGATTTTCCTCTTAACATTCGCTTAACGTGGCCCGCGCGCCCGACGACGCCGCGCCGGGCCGCCGACCTGAAGGATTGACCGCATGAAGGACCACCCCCGCGCTCCCGGCGCGCTGCCCGCGTTCCATTTTTTCTCCCGCCTGTGCCTGCTGCTGACGCTGCTGGGCCTGACCGCGGCGGCGCGGGCCGACACCGCTAAAATCAAGGTGGACCCCGAGGCAGCCAAGAACTACGTCGCTCTAGCCGGCGGCGTCAGCCCGGCCCGGCTGTCCAAGACCATCGCCGACCTGTCCGGCATCCATTACAACGTGCCCAACCAGCCCGCCGGGGCGCCTGTCGTCGCCCACTCCCGCATGGCGGGCACACCGGGCGGGGACCAGGCGCGCGCCTACGTCCTGGCCCAGATGCAGCAGATCCTGGGCACGGCCAACGTCCACGAGGAGGCGTTCCCCGTCACGTTCCCCGCCGACAACGGCGCGTTCATCCAGGGGGCGGGCCTGACCCGACCCCTCGCCTTGCAGCCACTCTGGCCCAACCTCGTCCGCACTTCCACCCTGCCCGCGGGGGGCATTGACGGCCCGCTGATCTACGCCGGCCGGGGAGATCTGCGCGCATTCCGGGGCAAGCCGGTCGAGGGCAGCATCGTCCTGCTGGACTTCAACTGCGGTATTGACTGGCAGAACGCCGCCCGGCTGGGCGCCAAGGCCATCATCTTCGTCGAGCCGGACCAGATCCAGCGCGGCGAGGGCGAGCTGAAGTTCCTGCGCCTGCCCATCAACATGCCCCGGTTCTGGATCACGCGCGGCGACGCTGCCCTGCTCCAGTCCGCCGCACTGACGACCCCGAACTTCGGCGTGCATCTGGCCTGTGACAACCCGTGGCAGACCCGAAGCACGTCCAACATCATCGGCACCATCCAGGGAACGGGGCCGCTTTCTTCCCAGAACATCATCATCGAGTCGTACTACGATTCCATGTCCATCGTCCCGACCCAGGCCCCCGGCGCCGAGTCGGCAGACGGCATGGCCGCCATGCTGGAACTGGCCCGTGCCTTCAAGGCACACCCGCCCAAGCGCACCGTCCAGTTCGTCGCCTGCGGCGCGCACTTTTTGGGCATCCAGGGCGCGCGCACCTTCGTGGACAAGCATATGGACGACTGGCGGCCCGTGTCCACGCTCGACTCTTTCAAGCACAGCGCCTTCCACGCCGCCCTGCCCAATCGCACCAATGTTCTGCTGTTCTCGGGCCTGGACTTGTCCTCGCAGACCGGCGGCGTCGGCGTCTTCTACAAGGGCAGCTTCTACGACTACCGCGAGGACATCCAGAGCGACTTCTCCGACATCGGCCGGACCATGCGCGAGAACGCCGAGAAGATCGGCCAGGTGCTCGGCTTCGACCCTGCCACAACCTTCGCGGACGGCGTCAACGGCGCGAACGGTAAGGGCTGGCGCAACTACCTCCCCGGCCTCTTCGCCTTCGATGCCGAGACGGCGACCATGGCGGGCGGCAAGGGGATCACCTTCGCCACCACCGACGACT
>JANOOM010000527.1:0-8693 GCA_031421335.1 Armatimonadota bacterium | reverse complement strand
GCGCGGCCAAGTTCAACAAGGGCGGCTCGTCGGTCTCCTTGCGCTTCCACTCCCACCGCCAGCGCACGTAGCTGCCGATCGCTCCCCGGAACTGTTCTTCCACTACGATAGCAGGTAACCAAAGATCGGCAGGCGGGACGGCGAGCGCCCGCCGGTTCAGGGCGCCGTTCCGGCCCCGAAAGAGGAGGCTGGCAGTGTCGTTGTCCAGAACATACATGGGCTAATCGGCCAGCCCATGCTGCCGGTCTATCTCGCGTCGTGACTCTTCCATCGCTTCGATGAACTCGTCCCAAAGGGGGTCATCAGCAAAACCACCGATGACGCGGGAGAGCGGATTTTCTTCCGGTGCCACCGCTCCATCCGTGCCGTTGTGTTCCGCTCTAAGCTTCTCCGCCGCTGCCCCAACTTGAACGGTTTCCAATGCTTCCTCCAGACCACTCAGTCTCACCGCTGTATCGTCTGCCAGTAGTTTACCTCATTTGTCTCGTGTTCTCACCTGAGACGGTGGACAGGATGGGGGCGACGCGCGCTTACGAGGCGAACGTCGCCGCCGTGGGGGCGGTCAAGGGCGTGGCGATGAAGGCGCTTGAGATCGGGCGGGCGTAGGACTCACTTCGCAGTGGCGGCAGGGGCGTATGGTTCCAAGAAAATCCGCTGGCGCGGATAACAGGGGGAGCAGTGAGCAGAGCAGCTTCCCACTCAGGGGCGGTCCTGAACGCCAGCCAGAGCACACCACTCGCAGCCAAGAGTATCCCGAGAAGTCAAAGGACTGCCTTGATCTTCGGCTTGTGCGTGGGTGGTTTCATACGGTGTCACTCTCCAAAACAGGCGGATTTGGTTCGACCAGCCCGTGTTGCCGATCTATCTCTCGCCTTGACTGCTCCATCTCTTCGATGAACTCGTCCCAAAGTGGATCGCCGGCGAAACCGCCGACAACGCGGGAGAGCGGATTTTCCTCCGGCTGCGCCGCTCCGTTCGCGTCATCGTCCTCCGCCGTACTTTTCTTCACCACCCCCACTCCCTGGTCGCTATTCAATATTTCGCTTCTGGGCAATCTTTGCCCTTTTCCGTTGCTTCACGCTCAGAGTTTACCTTGTCGGGCTGTATTCTGTCTTCAACTGAGACCAGGGGGCATCTGTTGGTGCGCCTCTCTTTTGCCGATACCAATACCAGGCATCATATTCTAGGCGGGATGCCGCCCGGCATTCGCATTATCCCAGCCTGCGCGAAAACAGGAAGACACTATGAGCGTTATCGTTTCGGGGAAGACCCCCACCCTTTTCGCGCCCGCCGCGCCCCGCGCGCAGGCATCTAAGGCGGCCTCAAAGCCCGCACCCGCGGCCACCGTGGAGATCTCGGACGCCGCGCGAGAGGCACACTCCGGCGGGCCGATATATCTGGGCAAGCACGGGCCACGCCCGCTGAACATCATCTGGGGCGACAGCCCGAAGTAGCCATGGAATGTCGTGTGATGGAAGACGGCCCCCCGCTCCCCCTTCGGAGCGGGGGGCTTTTCCTTGTCTCCAGCCTGTGAAAATAACTGTGACTTTCTGCGGAGCGGTGTGGAACAATCCGCGTGTCAAGCCGGGGCCGCCGCGCGGCGGCCCGCGATCTTTTAGCCATCTTTAGGAGAACTCTATGAACTCATTCGCGCTGTCCGCTTCTCCCCTTTCTTCCGTCGGCCGCGTCCTCGACGCAGCGGCCGGGCCGGAGACCAAGGGGGCCGACTCGCCCTCGTTCGGCCAGATGCTCCAAAGCGCCTTCGGGCAGGTGAGCGCGCTCCAGGACCACTCGGCGTCCATGACCCAGGCGTTCGCGCGGGGTCAGGTCAGCGACGTCCACAGCGTCATGATCGCCTCGGAGCAGGCGACGATGGCCTTGCAGCTCACGACCCAGATCCGCAACAAGGCGATTGATGCTTACCAGGAGATCATGCGGATCAGCATGTAGGCCGTCTTTGTCGGGGCCGGGATTAGGGGAGAAACGCTCGCTTTGGCAATCGCATCCGGTTGGGGAGAATCACTGCGCGCCTGGTGGCAGGGGGCGACGCCGGCCACGCGGGCCATGGCGACGGGCCTGGTCCTGCTGATGGTGGTGGGCCTGGCCGTGGCGGCATCGCTCGCGGCAAGCCCGGACTACCACGCGATCTACCACGGGGTCAGCGGCAAGGACGCTTCGGCCATCGAGGCCGTCCTGCGCGAGAAGTCCATCGCCATGCACTTTGATGACAAAGACGGCACGGTCAGCGTCCCCGCCAAGGACGAGAGCAACGCCTTCATGTACATCGAGGCGGCGGGCATCCTATCCAAAGACACGGTCGTGGACGGCCTGGGCGACATTGATAAGATCACCATCGGCACCACGCCCGAGGTCGAGCGCCAAAGGATGCTGAACGAGGCTCAAGGGGAGCTGTCCCGCAAGCTGATGCGGCTCGACCCGGTCCAGACCGCTGCCGTCTCGCTCGCCCTGCCCAGCGAGTCGTCGTTCGTCGGCGAAGAAACGCCGCCTTCGGCCAGCGTCATCCTGACCTTGAAGCAGGGCGAGAGCCTGAGCGGCCTGCAGGTCAAAGGCATCGTGAACCTGATCGCCCACTCCGTCCCCAACCTCACCACGCAGAACGTGGCCCTCTCCGACCAGACCGGCGTCCCCTTGTGGAAGGACAACGGCGCGGGCGGGACGGGCACGGACGGCACCTTGATGGCTGAGAACGACAAATACAGCGAGGACAAGCGCAAGGTCGTCCAGAACCTGCTCGACCAGACGGTGGGGCGCGGCAAGGCCGTCGTCACCGTCAACGCCGAACTCAGCCAGGACGTCGTGACGCGGCACTCGGTCCAGCACACCCCCGCCGCGGGGCTGCGGACGGGCCTGCCGGTCAGCGTCCGCGATAAGCAGGAGACTTACAGCGGTGCGGGCACCCCGCCGGTGGGCGGGATCGCCGGGGCCGGCGGCAACCTGAATGTGCCGTCATACCAGACCGGTGGGGCTGCCGGCGGCGGCGGCGGCAAGTATTCGACAGGCGACACCGTGACGAGCTACGAGAACGACATCACCGACACCCAGACCCAGGTCGCGCCGGGCGACCTCAAAAAGCTCTCCGTGGCCGCCCTCGTTGATGCGAGCGTCCCCGCCGAAACGGTCGCCACGCTCAAGACCTCCATCGCCGCCGCCGTCGGCGCATTCCCCGGCGATACCACCCGGCTCGTCACCGTCAATCAGATCCCCTTCGACATGAGCGCCCAGAAGGCGCAGGCTGGGCAGGCACAGGCGCTGGCCTCTCAAGCGCTCTGGAGCAACATCGCTCGCGCCCTGGCCGTGTGCGCCGTCGCTATCGTCCTCTTGATCATTCTGACCCGCGCTTCGGGCCGCTCGGCCGGACAAGCGCAACTCGCTTTGGCCGGCGGCGGCGCGAATATCGGCCGCCTGGACCCGCGCCTGGACGCGATGCCGGACGCCGAGATGGCGGCCATCCTGGACGCGGCGGGCGGTATGCGCGGTTCAGCGCGCGGCATGGAACACGTCATGGAGGAGCGCCCGCTGACCGTCGAAGACGTCCTGGCCGAGATGCCGGACCCTGAGGGCCGCCCGCGCCGCCGCCCGCGCGCCCCATCCATCGAGGAGCAGCACGACCTCAAGATGGAGAGCATCCGCACCATGATCAACGCCCACCCCGAGAGCGTGTCTCTGCTGCTCAAGGGCTGGATCGCCGACGAAACGCGGGTCTCCTAAGAAAGCAACAAGCATGGCATTACGTCCCCAACCCCTGACGAACCGCAAGAAGGCTGCCATCCTGCTGGTCGCGCTCGGCCCCGAAACGGCGAGCCAGATCTTCCAGCACATGACGCAGGACGAGATCGAGGGCCTCAGCATCGAGGTCGCCCGCATGGGGCGCGTCCCGTCCGCCCTGCGCGAGATCGTCATCGAGGAGTTCCACGAGCTGTGCGTCGCGCAGGAGTTCATCGCCGAGGGCGGCATGGACGCCGCCCGTGAGATGCTGATGAGCGCCTTCGGCGAGGAAAAAGCCGCCCTGATCGTGGGGCGCGTCATGCAGGCCCTGCAGGTGGTGCCGTTCGACTTCCTCAAAAAAGCGGACGCCTCCCAGATCACGTCGTTCATCCAGAACGAGCACCCACAGACCATCGCCCTGATCATCGCCTATTTGCAGCCTGCCCAGGCCGCCGCCATTCTTTCCGGGCTGCCGCAGGACCTGCGCGCTGAAGTCGCGCGCCGGCTGGCGACGCTGGACAAGACCCCGCCGGAAGTCATCCGCGAGGTTGAAAGCGTGCTCCAGAAGAAGCTTTCTTCGGTCGTCTCCACCGACTTCAGTCAAGCAGGCGGCGTCAAGGCCCTGGTCGAAGTGCTCAACTATGTGGACCGCTCCACCGAGAAGACGATTTTGGAATCGCTGTCGGAGAACAACCCAGAGATCGCCGACGAGGTCAAGAAGAACATGTTCGTCTTCGAGGACATCATCATGCTCGACGACCGGGCTATCCAGATGGTGCTGAAGGAAGTGGACACCAAGGAGCTTGCCGTCGCGCTCAAGGGCGTCGGTGAGAACACGCAGGTGCGGATCTTCAAGAACATGTCCGAGCGGGCGGCGGCCATGATGAAGGAAGAAATGGAGTTCATGGGGCCGGTGCGCCTCAAGTCGGTCGAGGAGAGCCAGCAGCGCATCGTGGGCGTCATCCGCAAGCTGGAGGAAGCCGGCGAGATCATCGTCGCGCGCGGCGGCGGCGAGGAGATGATCGCTTAACATGGCTTCCGCGTCCTGGCTGTCAACCTTGGAACCGCTGGCCGAACCGCCGCCCGTCCGCCTGAGATCGGGCGGGGCGGCCACCCCCACCCCGCCTGCCCCAGACTTCGAGGCGCTGCGGGCTGAAGCGGAAAGGGTGCTGGCCGGGGCCAATGCCCAAGCCGCCGAGCTGCTGGAAGACGCCCAAGTCCAGGCTGAAGCCCTGCGCGAAGCCGCCTGGCAGGAAGGGCACCATGAGGGTCGCGTTGAAGCGCGCGCCGCCGTGGAGGCCGAGCTGCGGGCGGACTGGGACACGCGCGCGGCGGCACTGCGGGCCGAGCTTGACGGCATGGTGACGCAGATCGCTTCGGCCCGCGAGGCGCTCTGGGCGCGGCAGGAGCCGGAGATGGTCGCGCTGGCTTTGGACATCGCCCGGCAGGTGGTCAAGACTGAGGTAAGGCAGAACCCGGAAGTCGTCCGCGCGCTGATCGCGAACGCCGTGCGGCGCATCACCGACAAGGACAACGTCCGCGTGCGCGTTTCGGTTTCCGATGCGCCGCGCGTGAAAGAAATGCGCCAGGACCTGCTGGAACTGATGGACGGCCTGCGGCACCTGGAGATCGTGGACGACCGCCGGGTCGGCGAGGGCGGGTGCGTGATCGAGACGAACGCAGGAACGATTGACGCCAAGATCGAGACGCAGTTCTCGGAAGTGGCGCGCGCCTTGGGGGTGGAAGAGAATGGTTGAAACCGAGACTCCGGCGGTTGACCTCTCCAAGTACCGTGCCCTCGTCAGCCGCCTGGATACGGTCCGCGCTAATGGGCTGGTTACGCAGGTCATCGGCCTGGTCGTCGAGAGCATTGGCCCCGCCGCTCAGATCGGCGAGCTGTGCGAGATCCGTCACGGCGGACGCAACGCGCCGACCGTCAAGGCGGAAGTCGTTGGCTTTAAGTCCAACCACCTGCTGCTGATGCCACTGGGCGAGATGAGCGGCATCAAGCCAGGCTCCGAGGTGGTGGCGACCGGCAACATGCAGCAGGTGACGGTGGGCGACTTCCTGCTGGGGCGCGTCCTGGACGGTCTGGGCCAGCCCGCCGACGGCAAGGGCGCTCTGCACGGGCTTGGGGCGAAGCAATACCCGATCTTCGCCGCCCCGCCGGACGCCCTGACGCGGCGGCGGATTTCGGAGCCGGTGGGGCTTGGCATCCGGGCGATTGACGGCCTGCTGACGATGGGCAAGGGCCAGCGCATGGGCATTTTTGCCGGGTCGGGCGTCGGCAAGAGCACGGTGCTGGGCATGATCGCCCGCAACACCACGGCGGACGTCAACGTCATCTGCCTGGTCGGCGAGCGGGGCCGCGAGGTCCTGGAGTTCATCGAGAGCGATCTGGGCGAAGAAGGGCTGCGCCGCTCGGTCCTGGTGATCGCGACCGGGGACAAGCCCCCGCTGGTCCGACTGAAAGCGCCCCTGGTCGCCACGGCCATCGCCGAATACTTCCGGGACCAGGGGCGGGACGTCATGCTGATGATGGACTCGGTGACGCGGCTCGCCATGGCCCAGCGCGAGGTCGGGCTTGCCGTCGGCGAGCCGCCCGCCACACGCGGCTACCCGCCCAGCGTTTTCGCCCTGCTGCCCAAGATCTTGGAGCGGTCGGGGACGAGCGACAAGGGGACGATCACAGCTTTGTACACCGTCCTGGTGGAAGGCGATGACGAGAACGAGCCGATCGCGGACGCGGTCCGGGGCATCCTGGACGGGCACATCTGGCTTTCGCGGGACCTAGCCGCGCGCGGCCACTACCCGGCCATCGAAGTGGGCCGCAGCGTGTCGCGCGTCATGTCCCAGGTCACCTCGCCCGGCCAGCGGGCATCGGCCCTGCGCCTGCGCGAGACTCTGGCGACCTTCAAAGAGGCCGAAGACCTGATCAACATCGGCGCTTATGCCGAAGGCAGCAACCCGCGCATTGACGCCGCCCGCCGGTTGATCGAGCCGGCACGGGCTTTTCTGCGCCAGGGAGTCCACGAGCAGTCTTCGATGGACACGACCATCGGGGCATTAGAAGGCATTTTCTCAGATGATGAAGTTTAAGTTCCGCTTGCAGTCGGTCCTGGAGCAGCGCGAGCGCCGCGAAACATTGGCGCAGCAGACCTTCGCCGAGTCTCAAACCGCTCTGACCCGCGCCGCCCTGCTGCTGGCCGAGATGGGCGAAGTGCGGCAGGCGCTGCTGGATGAGCTGTGCCGCCGCCGGGCCGGGGCTTTTGACGCCTTCGAGACGCGGCTGTACCAGGACTACATGCAGGTCATCACGCAGTCCATCGTCGAGCAGAAAGTCTACCTGCGCGACTTGACCACCTCTTGCGAGGCGAACAAGCTGCACCTGGTCGGGACGGCACGGGACCGTCAGGCCCTGGTGAGCGTCCGGGACCGGCACCAGCAGGCACATAAGACCTCCGCACTGCGGGCCGAACAGGGCGTGATGGACGAACTGGCGACGACGCGCTTCAACTTCCAGCAGCGCGCGCTCGAAGGGAGATAGGAACGAACATGATGGACGAGATCAGCCGGATCACCGCCCGCATCAGCGACATTGAGGGCCGCATCGCCGCCCTCAGCACTCCCGTTACGCCGACGGCCCAGACCCCCTCGGTCCCAGAGGCGGCGCCCCCGACATTTGCCAAAGCGCTGACGGCCGCGCAGGCACTGCCGGTCGTTTCGGGGCCGACATCACTACCAAGCGGCTCTTCCGTGCCCGCGCCGCCCGCCTCGCTCGGCCCGCTGCCGCCCCTGCCGGTCGCGCCGGGCGCGGCCAACGTCGTCCCCCTGCCCCATGTCGCCTCGGCCGCTGTTGACGACATCGTCCAAAAGTATGCGGCCCAGAACGGCCTCGCCCCTGCCCTGGTGCGGGCCGTCATCAGGACCGAGTCGGACGGCAACCCGCGCTGCGTCTCGCGGGCGGGCGCGATGGGGCTGATGCAGCTCATGCCCGCGAACGTCAAGGAGGCCGGCATCGCCGACCCGTTCGACCCGGAGCAGAACATCGCGGCCGGCACAAAGCAGCTCGCGGGCCTGATGGCGCAGTACAAGGGCAACCTCGATCTGGCCCTCGCCGGCTACAACGCCGGGCCGGGCAACGTCCACAAATACGGCGGCGTGCCGCCGTTCACCGAGACGCAGAACTACATCCGCCGCGTCCGGGCCGCCATGGAGAAAGGCTGACCTTTAAGTGAAAGCCGTCATCGGAGTGTTCAGCGTCGTGGCCCTGCTCGGCGTCCTCTACGGCCTGGCCTTCCTGGGCGTCATCCCCGTCCAGAAGATGGCCGGCAAGTCGCCTGCACTGGCTTCCGCGCTCTCCGCGCTGCACCTCGCCAAGGCGAAAAAGCCCGCGCCCCCTGTGGCGACCGCCCCCACTCCAGATCCTGAGCGCGTGGTACTGACCGCCCAGAAGAAGGCGCTGGCCGCAGATCGGGCGCGGCTGGAAAAAGACCGCGCCGATTTGGAAGCCAGTAAGCGGCAGCCCCTCGCCGCCGGCCCGAACGGCAGTGCTCACCCCACCTCGTCCCAAGACGACGCGGCGAAGCTCGGCGCGATCTACGCCACCATGTCGCCTGATGATCTGTCCCGCATCTTCGGCAAGCTGCCCGACCCGGACGTGATCCGGTCTCTGACCCAGCTCGACGAGAAGAAGGCCGGCCAGGTGCTGGCCACCCTGCCCGCCGACCGGGCGGCCCGGCTCGCCCGGCGGATGTCCGCCGTCAGCCTGGCGAGCGCGCCGCCAGGAAGCCCTACTGCGTCGCCTCGGACAAGCCTTTAGTGTTCTGCGGGCCAGCCCTAACATCACAAACCGCCGCGTAAGAGTTTATCTTCTACAAAGGCTTGACAAAGCTGTGGGGGACCTCTACACTGTTTTCATAACAGAAATGCAAGTGTCTGTTGCGCGTTGTGGAGGAGATCATCCC
>JANOOM010000526.1:0-2920 GCA_031421335.1 Armatimonadota bacterium | reverse complement strand
CCCCGCTCGCAACCGGCGCGGCCAGCTTCATCGCCGGGTCCTTCGGCCGGTCGCGGCAGTTCAGCGGCAGCGTCGGCATCGCCGCCTTTTCCGGCCTGCTGATCCGCCGACTGGACTTCCATCGGGGGATGCTCTCGGACCACGTCACGGCGGCCAATCCCGCCGCGTATGACTTGACTCCGTGGCACAAAAGCGGCACTCGTGATGCACGGCTACGCGGCCCCGGACGACGCCGCCTTCCTGCTCGCCCTACCGCTCGTGTTCGCCTTTCAAAAAGGCGGCGGCGGTGTGGATGCCAGCACGGCCCACTAGGAGAACACCGTGATACAGACAGCATTCGTCACCGGCGCGACCGGCTTCCTCGGCTTGAACCTCATCCAACTGCTCGCGGGGCAAGGCTGGCAGGTGACGGCTTTGCACCGGCCTTCGTCCGATCTGACTTATCTTAAGCGGTTCCCAGTGAAGTTAGCAGTGGGCGAGATCGAGGATGCCGCCTCGCTGGACCGGGCCATGCCGGAGGGCCTGGACGCCGTGTTCCATGTGGCCGGCGACGTCAGCTTCTGGTCGGGACACCGGGCGCGGCAGTTCAGAACAAACGTCGAGGGGACCCAGAACATGGTGGCGGCGGCGCGGCGCAAGGGCGTGCGGCGATTCGTCCACACATCCACGATCGCCGTCTACGGGACGCCCAGCACGTTTGACGAGGCTTCGGCGCACCTGGGCAAATCGTCCCCCATCGGCTATCTCCGCTCCAAGGCGCTGGCCGAGGAGGAGGTTCAGAAGGCGGTCGCGGAGGGCCTGGACGCGGTCATCCTCAACCCGGCCAACATCGTCGGCCCTTATGACCTGAGTAACTGGTCTCGCTTGTTCCGCCTGGTGGCTGAAGACAGGCTGCAAGGCATCCCACCGGGACGCGCCCCCTTCTGCCACGTTTCCGAAGTCGCCAGGGCGCACTTGACGGCCTTCGAGCGGGGCCGCACCGGCGAGAACTATATTCTGGCCGGGACGGAGGCCAGCCACGTCGAGGCGTTCACGGTCGTCGGCAGACTGCTGAGGCATGCTGTCCCGAAGAAGCCGGTCTCGGCCTTCGTACTCGCGCTGACCGGGCGGATGGGCGAGCTTAGTTCGCACCTGACGCACAAAGAGCCGGACTTGACGCCCGAGATGGCGGCGCTGCTGTCCTGTTCCATTTCCTGCCGGAGCGACAAGGCGGCGCGGGAGCTGGGGTATCAAGCGATCCCGCTCCAAACGATGTTCGAGGACTGTTACCGCTGGATGGTGGCGGAGGGGATGATCGGGAAGTAGCGGGAGGGAGAAAAAGGAGAGGAGGGGGGCGGCAGGAGAAGGCGATGAATCGCGCCCCTACACGGATCATGCCGCGTAGGGGTAGGGTTTGTTCCTACCCTCCATCTCATTCTACTTCATCTTTTTCGAGACAGGGCAGGTCACCATGTCAACACGACTTAAAACGGCACTCACCGTCTTCGGCTTTCTGGTACTCCCCGCTGCTTTCTTGACTGTGGTACTCTACCCCACGGTCACGATGGTCCGCGAGAACGCCCAAAGCGCCTCCTGTCAGAACAATCTTAGGAGGCTCGGCACAGCCTTCCTCCAATACTCTCAGGACAACGACGGGGCCATGCCAAGCGTATCCAACGCCGCCGGGACTCGCACCTGGCGTGACGCGGCGCTCCCCTATGTCAAGCTCAAAGAAACGTACCAGTGCCCCGCCCGCGGCGGCGACGTGGGAGCGGGCGGATTCCCCCAAAGCTACGCGGCCAATGACAGCAGCGACCGCGGCGGGGGGGCGCTGGCCGGCCCCGGCACTCCCGCCGTGATGAGGGCGGATTATCCCGAGCCGGCCAAGCTCATCCTGCTGTTGGAAGACGAACACAACAACCGCCCCAACTTCAACATAGACGACGCCGTCTTCTTCGGCCCGCAGACGCACAAGATCTGGTTCGGGCACTTCAAGGTCCACGGCGAGTTCCTGATGGCGGACGGGCACGTCAAAAGTCTCATGCCCGCCAGCACCTACCAGTGCGACCCCAAGAACCACACTCTGTTCAACCTCTGGTATCGCAACGGCGACACGCGCCTTTCAGCGAACGGCGTGGCGGCCTTGAAGGACGCCGAACAACGGTTCAAGTAATGACGGCATTGCTATTATCGCCGTGAAGTGATAGAATAAGAGCGCTCGCCATTCACTGCCCCACCCCGGAAGGTCCCGCCATGCCCGCACGAATCGCCGCACCAGGTGACGCGCCCGCTCAAGCGTCTGAACAAGCCGTCCCGCCCTCGTCTCCGCGCCGCCGGTCGGTGACGGCCCGTGCCGTCCTTCTGGGCGTCCTGCTGCTGCCGGTGAACGCTTATTGGGTCATCTGCATGGAGCTGATGCGATACTCGGCCCACCCGACGACGCTCTCACTGTTCTTCAACTGCGTGTTCCTGCTCGTCGTCCTGACCCTGCTGAACGCGCTAGTGGCCCGGATCATGCCGCGTTGGGCATTGTGCCAGGGGGAACTGCTGCTGATCTACTCCATGCTTGGGATCGGGACAGCCATGTGCGGCCACGACCTGCTCCAGATCCTGCCGCCGATGCTGGCCTGGCCGGTCTACAAGACCTCCGGCCAGAACCACTGGGACCAGCTCTTCGCGGGCGTGTATCCCAAGTGGCTGACGCTGACCGACTACGGCGCGGCGCGCGACTTCTTCGTCGGCAATTCCACCCTGTACACGCCCTCGCACCTGCGCGCCTGGGCCGTGCCCGCCCTGACCTGGTGCGCCTTCCTGCTCGTCCTGCTTTGGGTGCTTCAGTGCGTCAATGCCATCCTGCGGAAGCACTGGACGGACTCGGAGCGGCTGACCTACCCCCTGGTCCGCCTGCCGCTGGAGATCACCGCCCAGGCGCCCGGCGGGC
>JANOOM010000525.1:0-3936 GCA_031421335.1 Armatimonadota bacterium | reverse complement strand
CGCTCGCGCCGGGGTTAGGTCCTACTTCCGCTTCCCCAACGCCCGCTGCCGCGTCCGCTCGATGGTCTCCGCCGTCACTTCCTTCTCGAAGCTGCGGTAGCCGGCCAGCTTGAAGCCATGTTTCTTCGCCAGGCGGGCCGTCTCTTCGGCCTGGGCGATGGAAACGTCTTTCCCCAAAGTGAACGACTCGTAGCGGCCGTCGAGAGCCAGCATGATCGTCTCGGACATGCAGGCGTAGGCGGTCCTGGGGGGGAACCCGAACTGGAAGTGGAAGTCGGCGTCCGGGCCAGGGACGGCGACGACGCCGCCCTCGATGACCAAAACGTCGTCGCGCTCCTTCGCCACGCGCACCGACACGTCGCGCGGGCGGGCCACATCGCACACCACGCTGCCAGGCTTCAGGTCTTCCGGCTCGATCACGGCGTCGCGTGCGCTCGTGACGGTCAGAATCAGGTCGGCGTCGCGCAGCCCCAAGTGTACGTCGTCGTAGAGGCGCACGCAGGCCCCGCCAACCTCCGCGCCGACTGCTTCCAGGCGGGTCAAGTCGCGCCCGATCAGGGCGATCTCGGCGCACCGGGGGGCCAGCATCTGCGCGCAGGTCTTGCCGATGGAGCCGGTCGCGCCGACCACGGCGACCTTCGCGCGCTCGATATTGATCCCCATTCGCGCGGCGGCGTCCAGGCCGCCCTCAACGGCCGTGGCCGTGGTGTAGGAGTTCCCGGTCGTCACGGCGATCTCTAAACTCTTCGCGATCGTCACGCCGCCGTCGCCCACGATGGAAGTAAACGCGCCCAGCCCGATAATACCCGCCCCCAGCGACTCGGCCAGCTTGCCGCACTGGATCAGGCGCTTGTAGACGAACTCTTGGGGCAGCGAAAGCATCTGCCTGGGCGTCAAGGGGCAGCCGATGAACCAGCCTTCGGCTTCGGCCCCGGTCGGCGATTTGATACCGGTGATATGGGACATGATGAGGGGCGACTTGAACTTGATCCCCCACTCCACGGCCGGCTCGGGCAGGTATTTGGCGGCGCTATAAATGCCGCCCTTCTTTGCCACGTCGCGCCGGACGTCGAACGGGTGGATGATGAAAGCGAATTTTTCCAAAGCGTGTCCTTACGGTCGGGGTGTCAGGAGGAAACCGCGGCGGATGCCGTTGTGGATGCCGTTGCCGGTGATCTGGCCCCGGCTGTTGATCGCGAGCGCGTTCTGGAGCTTCCAGCCCGAGTGCGGCGGGACCAGAGCGTTCAGCTCATACACGCGGCCGTTCTGCCAGAGCAGGGCAGCCTCGTCGGTCTTGAAGTAGGCGTTGCCGACCACCTGCCCTTTGTCGTTCAGGGCGCTGGCCTTGGAGTCGGGGATGCGCGGGATGGAACCCAGCCCGCGCATGTGGCCGTTCTGCCACAGGAACGCCTGGTAGTGCAACGTGATTCGCCGCCCCGGCGTTCCCCGCGTCACCCCGACCCAGCCCGCCACCTGGCCCTTGTTGTTGATCGCCCGTCCGATGCTGTCGGTATAGCCGGGCAGGACGCCAAGGTCCAAGACTTTGCCGCCCACCGCCCAGAGCATGGCGTGGGTGCGGACGGCACTGCCGACGCTCCGGTCCCCTTTGCCCGCCGCCTGCCCCGTGTCGCTCACACTCCACGCCTGGGACGTTTGGAAGCCGGGCGGTGGGGCGAGCTTCCGCAAGCGGCCCTGGCTCCACAAAAACGCCTGATTATTGGAGACCCCGACCGCCTGCCCTTTGGCGTTGACCGCCTGCGCCTGCGAAAGCGAATAACCGTGCTGGGTCGCCGGGAAGCCGCCCAGCAGCTTCACCTTGCCGGTCGGCCCGAAGAGGGCAGCGGCGAACTTTGCCTTGAGCGGGTCCGCGCTGTAGGCCCCCGCCATCTGTCCCGCGCCGTTGACCGAGACGACGTAAGCGTGGCCGCCGTCCAGGCCCGGCACGGCGCGCATCCGCCCGCCCTGCCAGACGAAAACATTCGTGATGTTCTCCGGCCCCTTGCCGTGCTTCGCCGTGTCCGCCCCGCCCACGACCTGGCCCTTGTCGTTCAGGGCGGTCGCCGCGCACTCGATCCCGCCAAGCGAGCCGAGGTCTGTGACGACATAACGGGGGGCAGTTTGGGCAAGCAGCGGCTGACTGAGCGCGTAGAGTAGCGGCAAGCAGAAAGCGACCACGCGCGGTCGCTTTCCTCTCAGGTTGCCATTGAGCATAGCAGCGGAGACTCCTTTGAGCATGGTCAAGCAGGCCGCTCGACCGGCGTGATCTTCCGGGGAACGCGCTTGCCGTCAGAGTTCCAGACGATGATGTCATCCGTGAGTTCGACTCCGTGCCCGCCCTGGGTCCGCTCCAGGGCGGCGACATACGCGGCAGTATATAAGGAGTGGAAAAGTTTTGCGCGGCGCCGCGACAGGGTCCGCTCCCGCAGTCTCAGATGAGACCACGCGATCCGCTTGCGGAGAGAGGCGGGCGTGACAACGCCGTGGGCAGCAACTTGCTCCACTTCCTGTAGCCGTTTCGGCTTTTTGCTAAGGCGGCTTGTGCCGGGCTTTTGGATTGTGTTCATGTTCATTTTGACCAACCGAGGGCTTGAAAAATTGAGTCAATTGCCGCTTGGACGGGAAGAAAGTCGCTGTTTTTCCAGTAGGGTCTGAGCAGTATAGTACCCGTCAGGATCTTATTCTCGGCCCCGATCTGCTGGAGAAGCATGGGCACTTGTTTTTTCACGGCGACATACTGAGAGTAGGACCTGGCCCACAGTTCCTGCTCATCCAGGAGATAGTTCGCCGCTTGATGGATCGGCCCTGCTTCTTCCTGACTCTCGCGTAGGTCGTGGAGCCTGCCAAAGTTTTCGGTCGCTCGAACCACTTCAAGCCACTGCACAAAGAAAGAGTCGTCCTTGAGACTGCGCTGTCCGGGAGCAGCTTTCGGGACGGCTTGCCATTCCAAAAAATGGCCAATCTCATGCACCAATGAGAGTTCAGGGTGGTTCCCATCGGGGTTCAAGTGGATCGTGTAAGGCCCAGTGGCGGTGTAAGCCTCGAACACGGCGCCCCGAACGCGAGAGTCCATGACGACAGGAACTTGCTTGAGGTTGTTGGCGATGTGTATGCTGTCTATGACCCCGAGTATCCGGCGGAGCCGCGTGGAAAGGAGATGGCTTGGCAGCAGGATCGCTTTTGACACTCTCGTGAGTGAAGCGCTTTTCGCTCGGGGGTGGGTCATGGGTTGCTGCTCACACAAGGGACTGGTCGGCCCGCCCTTGCTTTTTCGGCCCCGAATTTGCTATGATAGGGAGGAAACAAAGTATTATAGCAGAAAACCGGCGGGGCCGCAACGTCACGGGCGGCCCCGCCGTTCGATAGGCCTTCTGTAACTGCGGAAAAAAGGACGGAAACTTTTACTATGGAATCACTACGCATCGTGATCGCCGACGACGAGCCGATCATCCGGCTGGACCTGCGGAAGACGCTGGAAAACATGGGCCACCAGGTCGTCGGCGAGGCCGGGGACGGCGCCAAGGCCATTGATGTCGCGCGGGAGATGAAACCGGACATCGTGATCCTGGACATCAAGATGCCCGAACTCGACGGTATTGACGGCGCCAAGGTCATCACGACCGAGGGCATCGCGCCCGTCCTTCTCCTGACGGCCTACTCCCAGAAGGATCTCGTAGACCGAGCCAAGGACGCCGGCGTCTTCGCTTACCTCGTCAAGCCCTTCAAGGAGGCCGACCTGCTGCCCGCCATGGAGATCGCCATCTCGCGCTACGAGGAGTTCGTGGAGCTTGAGAACGAAGTCTCCGACCTGGAAAACAAGCTGGACACCCGCAAGGCCGTGGACCGCGCCAAGGGAATCCTCATGGACCAGTACGGCTTGAAGGAGCAGGAAGCGTTCCGGCGCATCCAGATCCAGAGCATGAATACGCGCAAGTCCAT
>JANOOM010000524.1:0-8057 GCA_031421335.1 Armatimonadota bacterium | reverse complement strand
CTTCACGCTGACGCTGCTTGCGGCCTTGGGTGCCTTCGGAGTGGCCCCGGCAAGGGCGCAGACTCCGCCGCTCGCAAATCCGGCCCTGGAAAAGAAGGTGGATGACCTCCTCAAACAGATGACGCTCGCGGAAAAGATCGGTCTCTGCTCCGGTACTGGCGGCGGCTCCACCCTGCGCGGCGTCAGCCGCCTGAACGTCCCCGACGTTCAGGTAACCGACGGTCCGCGCGGGCCGCACGCCGGCGGCCTGACCACCGCGTTCCCCGCCGGCGTGCTGCTCGGCGCGACCTGGGACCCCACTTTGATCCAGGAGGCCGGCGTGGTGATGGGGAACGAGACGCGGGCGGCGGGGGTCGGTGTCCTGCTCGGGCCGGGGATCAACATCCAGCGGGACCCACTCGGCGGGCGGTTCTTCGAGTCTTACACCGAAGACCCATACCTCAACGGGCGGCTGGCGGCGGCGATCGTGAAGGGGGTCCAGAGCGAGGGTGTGGCGGCCTGCCTCAAACACTATGCTTGTAACAACCGGGAAGACAACCGGAACAACTACATGTCCATGGTGGACGCGCGGACGCTGAACGAGATCTATTTGCCTGGCTTCAAGGCCGCCGTCCAGAACGGCCACGCCTGGGCCGTCATGACGTCGGCCAACGGCATCAACGGGGACTTCGTCAGCGATAGCCGGGCGCTGCTGAACGGGACACTCAAAGGGGATTGGGGGTTCGACGGTCTGGTCATGACCGACTGGCTGCAAACCCGCTCTACCGAGAAAGCCGCCCTGGCCGGCCTGGACGTTTCCATGCCGGGCGGCGCCTGCGGGTTCGCCGCGCCTCTGCTGGAAGCCGTCAAGGCCGGCCGCGTGCCCGAGTCGGTGGTTGACGACAAGGTGCGGCGCGTCCTGCGTCTGTACGCCCGCATCGGCCTGCTCGACAAAAGGGCGCTCGCGGCGGGGGCGGCGCTCAACACTCCGGCCCATCAGGCTGTCGCCCGGCGGGTCGCCACCGAAGGGATCGTCCTGCTGAAGAACAGCGGCCGGCTGCTGCCCCTCGACCCCACTGATCTGAAAAGCGTTCTGGTCCTGGGGCCAAGTGCCGACAAGCGCTTCTGCGTCGTTGGCCTTGGCGGAAGCTCCTGGGTTCATAGCCCCTACGAGGTCACGCCGCTTGCGGGACTGCGCCACGTCCTGGGTGACAGGGTGCGGTATCTAGCGACGGATGATCTGGGCGGCTTTCAGCCCATCCCTACTGCCCTGATGCAGCCCGTGAACGGCACGCCGGGCTTCCAAACGAAATACTTCGCCCAGGGGAGCAATGACGCCGCAGTGCAGCGCGTCGAGCCGCAAATCAACTTCATGTGGGAAATGCGCTCGCCCGACCCAAAGATCCCCGCCGCCGGCTTCCACGCCCAATTCCTGGGCCGGGTCATGCCGCCTGCGACCGGCACTTACACTCTCCGCATCACGACGGGGGGGAATGCGTGGCTGTACGTCGAACAAGGAGGAGGGGCGCCGGTCGCGGTCGCCGACACGGCGGAAGGCAGGTCCTCGGCCACGGCCGTGGTCGAGTTGCAGAAGGGAAAGCCGTTCGACCTCCGCATTGACTACACCCGCCTATCCGGCAATGCCGCATTGAGCCTGACCTGGGAGACCCCGAGCGCGCCGCTGGCGTGGGCGGCCGTGGAGGCGGCAGCGCGCAAGGCCGGCACCGTGGTCGTCGTCGGCGGCATTGACCACAGCCTAGACAGGGAAGGCCGGGACCGGACAAACATGCATTTCCCGCCGGTCCAGCAGGAACTCATCAACCGCGTGGCCCGTCAGAACCCGCGCACCGTCGTGGTCCTGATTAACGGCTCCCCGCTGGAGCTTGGCGGCTGGTTGCCGCGCGTACCCGCCGTGGTCGAAGCCTGGTATCCCGGCATGGAGGGCGGGAACGCGCTCGCCGACGTGCTGTTCGGGCGCGTGGATCCCTCGGGACGCCTCCCTTTTAGCTGGCCGAAGACACTCGAAGAGTCGCCCAGCCATCTGCTGGGGACGCAGAGCAATGACGCTGTGAACTACAAAGACAAGCTGATGGTCGGCTACCGCTACTACGACACCAAACATATCGCGCCGCAGTTCCCGTTCGGCTACGGCCTCAGTTACACGACGTTCTCCTTCGGCTCGCTCCACGCCACGCAGAAAAACGGCCGGGCGTTTTTGAACGTCACCGTCAAGAACACGGGGGCGCGTGACGGCATCGAGACCGTCCAGATCTATATCCGTCCCCTGAAACCTTCCGTCCCACGGCCGGCCCACGAGCTGAAAGCCTTCCAGAGGATTTCACTCAAGGCCGGACAGTCCAGGCGTGTCGCGTTCCAGCTTGGCCCCGAGGCGTTTTCGTACTTCAACATAGCAAAAAACCAGTGGCAGGTAGACTCAGGCCCTTATGAGATCCAGGCCGGCGCCTCGTCCCGCAATATCCTGAGTGTCGCCAAGGTCATAGTCGCCAAGGTCATAGTTGCCAGGCCAGACGCCATCGCCATCGCCTCGCCCGAGCCGCCGCCTCCGGTCGCTTTCCTGATGATCGTCAATGCCGTTTCCGAAGTCGGAAGCAAGGACTTCAGCGGGGCCGACCTCCAAACGGAGATGACCAAGCTCAAGGCCCAGGTCGGGCACGCTGGGCATCACCCGCTTCGGCCCGATCGATGTTTCCAAGCTGACGCAGTACAGCCGCGACTGGGGCATCTTCGAGTGGCACCCTGCGCCGAACCGGAAGCCGGATGACCCTGCCGTTTATGAGGCGACCCTGAAGGCGTTCGACGCTTACGTTCCCGCCGGGAGGCACGTCTTCTTTGGGGGTTGGTGGGAGAAAGGCGGCAAGATGGACGCGGTCATGCCGCTCAACGACTCGCGGTTCGCGGCCGCCCTGCACGACTGGATTGCATCCTACAAGTGACGCCGGACTTCTTCCCCTCTCCGGCTAATATCCCTTGACCAGCCTTTGGAAGTTCTCGCGGTCCACGGCGCGCGTCGCCGCCTCCTCAAAGGACACCTGGCCGCCCCGGTGCAGGTCGGCGAGGACCCGGTCCATGGACTGCATCCCGTACTGGTGGCCGGTCTCGATGACCGAGTATATCTGGTAGCTTTTGCCCTCGCGGATCAAGTTCCGCAGGGCGCTGGTGGCGACCATGATCTCGATGGCTGAGACGCGCCCGCCGCCGATGCGCGGCAGGAGCTGCTGGGAGACGACGGCCTCGATGCTGGTAGATAACTGGACGCGCACTTGTTCCTGCTGGTGGGCGGGGAAAACGTCAATGATGCGGTCAATCGTGGCCGGTGCCGAGCGCGTGTGCAGGGTGGCGAAGACGAGGTGACCGGTCTCGGCCAACGTGATGGCGGCGGAGATGGTTTCCAGGTCGCGCATTTCGCCGACCAGGATGACGTCGGGGTCTTCCCGCAGGGAGGCTCGCAGGGCGTTCGTGAACGAGTCGGTGTCGGTGCCGAGTTCGCGCTGGTTGACCATGCTCTTCTTGTGCGAGTGCAAATACTCGATGGGGTCCTCGATGGTCAGGATATGCGCCTCGCGCTCCGAGTTGATGATGTCTATGAGTGACGCGATGGTCGTGGACTTGCCGGACCCGGTCGGGCCGGTCACCAGGACCAGGCCCGAATGCTTCTGGGTGAATGACCGCATGACGGCGGGCAGCTTAAGCTGCTCCATGCTGGGAACGACGTTGGGGATGACGCGCATGGCGCAGCCGACCGACGACCGCTGGCGGTAGACGTTGAACCGGAACCGGCCCACGCCCTTGACGCCGTAGGAAAAGTCTAGTTCGTGCGAGCGCTCGAACTTCTCGATCTGCGAGTTGTTGAGCACGTCGAAGACGATCCGCTGCGTGTCGCGCTCCATCATCTTCTCGAAGGGCAGGCCGACCAGCTTGCCGTCCTTGCGGACCATCGGCGGCAGGCCGACCGACAGGTGCAGGTCGGAAGCCCCCGACTGCACGGTCAAGCGCAGCAGCTCGTCAATGTGTGTGTCGGCCAGGTCCTGCGTGTCGCCACTGACGACCGACCGCGAGGCGGTCTCCTCGAAGCTCGCGCTCGCAAGTTCGCCGCCCATGAAGTCCTTGGTTGAGAGCGTGGACTGCACGGCAGAAGCGTCGCTGAGGGCGCCCAGTCCGCTCAGCATATTTATGGCGGCCGGCGACTCGTCATCGGCGGCCGCGCCGCCGAGGGTGAAGCTCTTGAGGACCAGCCCTTCCGGCCGGCCGCTCATGCCGGCCTTGGCGGCCTGCTGCTCCTGCTTCTTGTCTTCCTTGACGAATGGCAGCGGTGTCTCGCCCAATGCCTTGGCCTTGGTCTCGGCTTCCTCCGCTTCGGCCCGCGCCGCCAGCAGTAGGTCCACGCTGTCGAAGGTCTCAGCGACGCGGGCGGCGAAGTCGTTGAAGTCCTCCTCGGGCGGCGTGTAGACCGCGCCGCTCCCCGCGCCGCCGCTGATGTTCTCGCTGCTCTTTGCCCTGGCGCCACCGCCGGTGTTGAGCGGCAGGAGGTCTTCACTGTTGACGATCATAGAACGATAGCTCCCGTTTTGAAATGAAGGACCTAACCTCGGCGCGAGCGCCGACCCTTCCCTGTTAGGGAAGGGTGGGGAAGGATGAAATGATTCGCTTGATTAGCTGTCTCCCGCGGCTGAGCAGGGCACTGTGCCATGTCACTACGCCGTGTCAGTGCGCCGTGTCAGTGCGTCGCAGCGCCGCGTCGTAGTGCCGCCGTGGCCTCACCCGTCCCCACCCTTCCCTAACAGGGAAGGGTCGGCGCTCGCGCCGGGGTTAGGTCAGAACGCCAGGGCACTGAGGCCCTTGTCCATCTCCGTCCGGCAGGCTCGCGTCATGGCGTGCAGGGCGTCCCCGCTGACCCGCAGCGGGAACATCGCTTCCCGGCAGGACTCATGCAGGGCGCACAGGGCCGCCTCGTCGTCGGTGTGGCCCTCTTCCAGGAAGTGCGCGATCTCGTTGGCCAGGCAGATCGTCGCCGTCAGCTTCGGGTTTATCTCGGCGGCGCGCGGCGTATGGTGGTAAGCGATGGCCTCACAGAGCATCGGTGGCAGGTTCCAGCGGGTCGCAAGCCCCGCCCCGATCTGCCCGTGGGTGAAGGCCAGAACCTCGGACTCGATGCGCGAGTAGCGGACGTGGTGGGTGGACGAGATCTGCGTAATGGCGACGAACAGGGCGTGTCGGCTCTGGTCCAGCGCCATCTTGCCGACATCGTGCAGCAGGCCGCAGATGTACGCCTGGTCCGCCCCGACCGTTTCCCGCGTCGCCGGCGGCAGCAGGCCCACGATGACCCGCGCGCATTGCGCCGCGTCCACTGAGTGCCGCCACAGCGCCCGCCGGGCAAGGGCGGGCGTGTCCGACCGGCCCAAAAACAGGTTGAATGTGGTGATGGTCATCGCCAGGTTTCGCAGTGTCTTGAAGCCCAGGAAGACGACCGCCTCGCGCAGCGTCGAGACCCGGCGCGGCAGGCCGTAGTAGGATGAGTTCGCAAGGGTCAGGATGCGGGCGGCCAGGGCCTGATCCAGCGCGATGATCTTTTCCAGGTCCTGGGCCGTCGCCTTGGGGTTGTTGGTCAGGTCCATAACCCGCATCACGACTTGGGGCAGGGCGGCCAGATCGGAGGCGCCGTCCAGGATCTTGTCCAGTGTTTCCAGCGGGTTGACGGCAGTGTTCGGCACGGTCATTGTGTTTTCATCCTGAGTAGATCACGCGCAGCGACTCTTCCAGCGTGGTGATGCCGAGCAAAATCTTCTCCATGGCATCATCTTTCAGTGTCCGCATGCCCGCCTCGATGGCGGCCTCGCGGATGGCATATGAGGAGGCGCGAGCCAGGATCAGCTCGCGCACCTTGTCGTTGACCGGCATCAGCTCGTAGACCCCGATGCGGCCTTTGTAGCCGGTCCCCTTGCAGGTGTCGCAGCCGCGGCCCCGGAAAAACGTCACTTCGCTCTTGTCCAGGAGATCCAGGTTCATGCCCAGGCGCTTCAGGGCGTCTTTGGGGGGCGCATATGGCTCCTTACACTTGATGCAGACCGTTCGGAGCAGACGCTGGGCGAGGACGCCGGCGATGGAAGAAGCGATCAGGAAGCTCTCGACCCCCATGTCCAGGAGCCGGGCCACCGAGCCGGGGGCGTCGTTGGTGTGCAGTGTAGATAAAACCAGGTGTCCGGTCAGGGCGGCTTCGATGGCGATCATCGCCGTCTCCTGGTCGCGCATTTCCCCCACCATGATGATGTTCGGGTCCTGGCGCAGCATCGAGCGCAGGCCAGAGGCGAAGGTCATGCCGGCCCGGTTGTTGACCATGGACTGCGTAATGCCCGACAGCTCGTACTCGACCGGGTCCTCGATGGTCAGGATGTTCTTCTCGCCCGAGTTCAGCTTGGCCAGCACCGAATACAGTGTCGTGGACTTGCCGGACCCGGTCGGGCCGGTGACCAGGATGATGCCGTAGGTGCGCTGGATCATGGACTCGAACATCTCGAAAGTGTAGGGCAGCAGGCCGAGCTTGTGCAGGCCGACTGAGATGTTGGACTTGTCGAGGACGCGCATGACGATCTTCTCGCCGAAGACGGCCGGCAGTGTGGAAACGCGGAAGTCGTAGGGGCGGCCCTCGATGGTCGCCGAGATACGTCCGTCCTGCGGCGCGCGCTTTTCGGAGATGTCCATGTCGGCCATGATCTTGATGCGGGACGTGATAGATGCCTGCGCCTTTTTGGGCAGGGTCATGCCGTCGGAAAGAATGCCGTCCACACGGTAGCGGATACGGAGGCCGTCTTTGGCCGGCTCGATGTGGATGTCGGAAGCTTTGTCGGTGATGCCGCGCGAGATGATCATGTTGGCGAGCCGGACGACCGGGGCCTCGCCGGACAGCTCCTTGAGCTGCTCGATAGTGATATTGTCTTCGCTGCCGCCCTGGGTCAGCGTGATGGTCGCTTCGTCCAGGTCCTTCATCACGCCCGCCACGGCCTCGGAGACGTTCACCTCGGTCCGGTAGTTGGCCGAGATGGCGTTGATGATGTCTTCCTCGGTCGCGATGACCGCCTCGACTTCTTTGCCGGTGATCAGCCGGATCTCGTCAATGGCGAAGATGTCCAGCGGGTTCTTCATCGCCAGAGTCAGCCGCTTTGCGCTGCGCTCGATGGGGATGACCTTGAAGCGCCGGGCCAGCTCCTGCGTGACGGCGCTGGTGATGTCGTCGGCGATCTGAATCTCGGTCAGATCCACATAGGGGACGCCCCATTGCTCGCCGAGGCAGCGGACCCGGTCGCGCTCGGTGATCAGGCCCATGGAGACCAAGAGGTCCCCGATCGGCTCCTGCGTTTTGAGCTGCCGCTGCTTGTCTACCGCCTGCGTGAGCTGCTCCTGGGAGACCAGGCCGCTGCTGACGAACACATCTGCCATTGCTGTTGACTGCATGAAAGTTCCTGTCGGGCACGAGAAGTCGGGAGAAAGATCGGCAAAAGAAAATGGCAGGGAGTATTCTCCCTGCCATAATTATCGGTATCGCGTGCCGCCATCTGTAGGCGATTCTGTCACGCCGCGTCCTTCTGGATCGAGACCTTCAGGAAGACGATCACCTCGTCATGCGTGTGCTGAGTCCGGTTATTGCGGAACAAAGCGCCGAAGAAGGGGAGGTCCCCCAGCAACGGGATCTTCTGCACCGTTTTGATGTCCTGGTCGTTGATCAGGCCGCTGATCACCAGCGTTTCCCCGTCGCGGACGCGCACCGTCGTCGTCGCCTCGCGGATGTGGACGAGCGGGACCTGGACCCCACCGACTCCCGCCGGCCCGAGCTGTACCAGGGAGACTTCGGGGTGGACGTTCATGGTGACGTAGCCATCGTTGTTGATCTTGCCGGTCACGAACAGCTTGATGCCGGCACTGACCGTGCTGGTCGTGATGTTCGTACCCGTCGGCGACTGGGTGACGGACGAGATGTAGCTGACCGTGTCGCCTACGAAGGTCGCGGCGGGCTGGCCGTCAATCGCGGAGATGTTCGGCGCGGCGAGTATTTTGGTGTTCTGATC
>JANOOM010000523.1:0-7626 GCA_031421335.1 Armatimonadota bacterium | reverse complement strand
ACTCGCTCCGCGTCAGACCTGTCCAGGGGACAGAAGATGTGATACCGAAGGGTCGCAGACATGTTTGTGGACACCGTCTACTTGTCCGTTGGACTAATCTGAGCGGAGCGAGTGATTTTAATCACTCGTCAGGGCGGGTCGGGGTGGGCCGCGCCTGCTGGCTGGGGCGTATTTTCCTTCCCCCACCGAACGGCTCACAGCACCCGCGTCCGCTTTGACACTGCCTTGCGCGTCTGCGTCGCCGGCATGTCCTCGCGGACGAAGGCGTTCTCGACCAGCCGGAAGAACGCCTCCCGCTCCGGCCCGCGCACGACGGCCCGCTCGTGCGCTTCGGCCAGGGCGATGGGGTAGCCCTGGCCCTTACGCGCCTGGTCATAACAGAGGGCGTGGACGCGGTCGAGGAGGTCACAGTCTTCGGCCACCCATAGCGGCACCTCGACGCGGGCGATCTCCGGCCCGACGTTTAGGTAGAAGAAGGCGATGCGCTGCTCGGGAGGGTACAAGTCCAGGCTCCGCGCCCGGCTGCCGAAAACCGGCGAGCGGTCGCCCGGGCGCGGCAAAAGGACGCGGTAAAGCTCGGCGTCGGTAATTTGGGCCAGCTTCGCGCACAGGGCCTTGGGGTCGTGACTGCAGCCCGGCTCGCACAGAGTCAAGCGCAGCGCGCCGACCACGTCTCGGTGGGCAGGGCGGCTGACATAGCCCGCGACCGGCGTCCCCGCTTCCTGACCCGCTTTCAGCATTTCGCAGAAGCCGTCAATGACGCGCCGCTGCTCCGCCTCGGACTCCCCCTGCGGCGTCCAGACGATCAGGGGATCATCTACCAGGGCCAGCGCATGCCGGTCCCGGTGCGCCCCGATGAGGTCCGCGAGGGCGGCGCTCTCGGCCAAGAGACGGCGGTTGGCGATGATCTTTTCGGACAGCGGCACGGGGTCCCCGCCCCCTTCCGACGTGAACAATTCGTCGTCGCGGTAGTGCAGGGTCGCCCGAGACGTCAAAGCGGGCCGCTCGCCCGTCCCGTAGTGCAGGACGATCTCGCCGACGTTCAGCAGGAAGCAGGGCGCGACGGCGTGGCGGTCCAGGGGGATCTGCGAGCCGTCCGTCGCCAGGGCCGTGTAGACGTCGGGTTCCTCCCCTGGAAGCGCGTGCGCCGTGCCGGGCGGGACGTCTTTGCAGTCGGCCACCAGCCAGGGCGGGGCGGGCAGCGACTCACGCTGGGCACGCGTCGCCGCCCAGGCGTCGCCGCCCAGCCGGGCCTGCCCCAGGGCGGCCTGCATGTGCGAGGCGGTCCGGTCGCCACGCTTGCGGGCTTCCGCCCCCATCAACGGAAGGTCGCCCACGACTTGCGCCAGGTCCAGCATCTCATTTCTCCCTGTCTTGCTAGTGGAAGCCGCGCCGAGCGAAGTCGAGTGGTTTTCAGCCACTCGACTTCTCGGCGCGGCTCCCCGGCAGCGGCTCGTTGTCCGGGCGCATGATCAGCCGCAGCTTGTCCACGCGCCGCCCGTCGGTCTTCTCCACGACGAACTCTAGATCCTCGTAATACACCGACTCGCCTTCTTCGAGCTGGCGCCCGAGCTGGCCGAAGACGAATCCGCCGACGGTGTCGAAGTCCTCATGCGGCAGGTCCAAATCCAAATGCTCGTTGAGGTCGTCAATCGCCATCCGGGCGTCGATGTGCCACACGCCCGGCGAAAGCGGCGAGAGCATGGGGTCTTCCTGGTCGTACTCGTCCTGGATCTCGCCGACCAGCTCTTCCAGCAAGTCCTCGACCGTGACCAGGCCCGCCGTGCCGCCGTATTCGTCCTGGATGATGGCGAGCTGAACGCTGGAGCGGCGGAACTCGTCCAGAAGCTCGTCCACGCGCCGGTTCTCGGGGATGATCAAAGGCAGGCGCATGACCGCGCGCAGGTCCACGACGACCTCGCCGCGCGCAAGCGCCGGCAGCAGGTCCTTGGCGTGGACGATGCCGATGATGGCGTCCACGCTGCCCTCATAAACGGGGATGCGCGAGTGCCCGCTTTCCATGATCAGTTCAAGCAGGGCCGGCAGGCCCCCACCGACGTCCAGTGCTTTGATGTCAATGCGCGGCGTCATCACCTGCCGGACATCGGTATCGCCGAACGAGATGACGTTGCGGATGATCTCTTTTTCATCTTCCTCGATGGCCCCCGACTGGGCGCTCGCTTCCAGCAGGGCGCGCAGTTCTTCCTCGGTGATCATCGGGGCGGCGAAAGTCGCCGTCAGCCCGAAGGGCCGGACCAGGAAGTTTGACAGCAGCAGGGCGACCCCGGCCAGCGGCGCGAACAGGACCATGAAGAAGCGCAGGGGGCGGGCGATCAGCAGGGCCACCTGGTCGGGACGGCGCAGGGCGACCGACCGGGGGACGATCTCGCCGACTACGATGGTGACCAGGGCGGTCAGCCCCGTCAGCACGATCGTCATGACGCGGACCGGATGTGGGGTCAGGCCGGGCGGGAGAAGCCGCGCCCAGTCTGGGGCCAGCGTGGAAGCGGCAATGGCCGCGACCGCAAACGACGCCAGAGTGGTCCCCACCTGCACCGTCGCCACCACGCGGGTCGGCTGCCGCATGAGCTTCTGCGCGCTGCCCGCCGCCGCCCCGTCCGCCCCGCCGGCTTCCATCAGGTCCTGGAGCCGGGCATTGCGGACGGTGTTCAGGGCGACATCGGCCAGCGTGAAGAAGCCGTTGAGCAGGGTCAAGACCAGCAGGGCGAGTAGGGCGTAACTATGGGAGGGGTTCATCTAGGCTCTTGCATCAGTGCGCTGGAAAGATGTGAAAGAAGTAGACGCCGGTCGTCAGCAGGACGCCGAGCAGGCCGCCGATAACCACTTCTTGAACGGTATGTATCTTCCCCTCGACGCGGCTCTGGGCCACGAGAAAGGCCAGCAGCAGGGCGAGAATGCCGGTGAAGTAGTCCATCGCGCGGTAGATCAGCGTGGAGGCGAGAAAGAACGACAGGGCCGAATGCCCACTGACGATGCCGCCTGACAGGATGGACCCACGGCCCCCCAGGACTTTGCTGATCATGACGACGATGAGGATGAGTACGCAGACCGTCAAGATCACCGTCATCGGCTGCGGGTCGTGCTCGACACGCAGGTGCAGCGTCGCCAGCCGGTTCGAGCCAAAGAAAAGGATGCCGCCGACGACCGCCGCCGTGATACTCGCGATGAGGACCGCCCCCGCCGCGATGTCTTTGGCGAGCTTCGCCAGCGGGTGATATGCCTGCGTGATCATGTCCACGACGCTCTCGATGGCCGTGTTCATCATTTCGGCCACTAAAACGCCCGACACGACGATGAACAAGATCGCCATCTCGACGCGCCCCAAGCGCAGCAGCAAGCCGATGGACAGCACCAGCACGACGGTGAAGAAGTGGAACCGCATGTGCTTCTGCGTGCGGAAAGCGTGGACGATGCCCTCCACAGCATAGCGGAACGAGTCCAGATGGTTTTTCGGGCGCGGTGTTTGGGGCATGGCTTAGAGGAGATCGTCTGAAAGCGCTTCCGTAAAAAAGGGGTGCGTCCCCGGCGCCGGGACCGGGACGTGAGCCTCGCGCAGCGCGGACTCCGTCTTGGCCTGCATCTCCCAGGCGCCCCGCGCGGTCTCGTCGTCGTGGCCGAGCAGGTGCAGCAGGCCGTGGACGCCGAGCAGGGCGACCTCGTTTTCTAGTGTCCAGCCCGCCACCTCGGCCTGATGGGCGGCCGTCGGCAGCGAGATCACGATATCGCCGAGCAGGTCAGGATCGTCCTGCGCGAACGAGAGCACATCGGTCGGCTTGTCCTTGCCCCGATACTGCGCGTTCAGCGACTGGATAAAAGCGTCATCACACAGCACAACGCTGATCTCCGGGTCGCGAGGCACACCTTCACGCCGCAACAGTGCCGCCAGCGGGGCGGTCAACGTCTCCAGCGCGTTCAGCGACGGAAAGCAGTCCGTCCGGCGATGTATCAGCAGTTTCATGGGTCAAGTGGGCGGTCGGCTCGCTGGCTTTCTTCGCGTCCCGCAGCAGGTCGGGATAATCAATGCGGCTGTGCAGCATCCCGGACAGCAGGCGCGCGAACGCCCCCTGGATGCCACGCAGGTCTTTTTGGGTGATGTCGCACTCGTCGAGTTGGCCGTCGGAAAGCTGGCCGTCGATGATCTTTGTGACCAGGTCCTCGATGCGTCCCAAGGTCGGCTTGTCCAGGGTCCGGGAGGCCGCCTCGACGCTGTCGGCCAGCATCAGAATGGCCGTCTCGCGCGATTGCGGCTTGGGGCCGGCGTAGCGAAACTGGCTTTCCAGGGCGGGCGCGGCCTCGCTGTCGTCGCCCGCGCACTGCTGGTGATAGAAATAGCGAATCAGGCTGGTCCCATGGTGTTCCATGATGAAGGCCTTGATGACGGGCGGCAGCTTCTCGCGCGCGGCGATCTCCAATCCGTCTTTGACGTGGGCGGTGACCACGAGGGCCGAAAGTGAAGGGTTCAAGCGCTCGTGGGCATTGTCTCCACCGGCCTGGTTCTCGACAAAAAACTGTGCCCGCTGCATCTTCCCCAGATCGTGATAGAGCGCCCCAACGCGGCACAAAAGCGCGTCCGCCTCGATGGCCTCGGCGGCGGCGACGGCCAGGTTGCCGACCAGAATGGAGTGCGTGTAGGTGCCGGGGGCAAGCTCGCAGAAGCGCCGCAGCAGGGCGCGGTTCGGGTCGGACAGTTCCAGCAGGCCCAGATGCGTCGTGATGCCGAACAAGCGCTCGAACAAAGCCGCGCTCACCCCAAACAGGGCCACCGAAAGCGCGCCGGAGAAGAAGGCCCAGACGATAGACTGATTGATGTCCGCTCGTGAGTCGCCCTGCAACTGCCCGATGAGCAGGCTCAAAACGACATTCGCCGCGCAGAGTATCCCGCCCGCCCGCAGGACGTCACTGCGGCTGCGGATGTCCGAGACCGCGAAGATCGCCACCCAGGTCGAGAGCAGGGTCAGGATGGAGAAACGCAGATCGTTGCCTAAAATGACGCCAGATTGCGCCGCCAGAAGGGCGGTCACCAGCAGGGCTACGCGCGGACGGATCAGGGCCGCGATCAGCATCCCCGTCGCCGCCACCCAGACCATGCCGACGTAACCGAACTGCGACGTGGACAGCCGGACGCCCAGCATCGCGCTTCCGAGTCGCAGGCCCAGCACGCCCAATGTGACCAGCAGACTGAGCAGAACAAGCGTTTTCGTCGAGCGGAAAATGATGGGGTAGTCGCGCGACAGCCAGAAGCAGACGATGCCCACCATGAACGCGACCAGCCCCGCCACCCCGGCCACGGTGCCGGGGTCCGGGCGCGGATTTTGCAGGCCCAGCGCGCGCAGCTTGGCGATCACATTGGGCGTCACCACCTGATCACGGCGCACGACGGTATCCCCGGCGAAGACCTGGCCGTAGATTGGGGCGACCAGCCGCTCCGCGCTCAAGGCCGCCGCCGCCGTGCGCCTGCGGTCCAGCAGGCGGTTCGGCTGCAGCACCGCGCCGGCGATGGCATCGGCGGCGGGCAGGTGGGTGCGCGGCAGGAGGGATGACCGCAGCCGGTCCGACGCCAGGGCACGCGCTTCGGCAAGCTCGCCCGGATGGTCGTCCCGGATTTCTCGGTCTAAAGCGTCATGCACGGCTTGATGCGTCAGCCGCTCGGCCTGGTCAAGATGGTAGGCGCCCGCGCCTGCGCGCAGCAGCGGGACGAGCGAAGACGCGGGGATCGTCAGCCCAACCTCCCGGCGCAGTGCTTGGGAGGCGCGCAGGGGGTCCAATCGCAGGGCTTGGTCGCGGCGCAGGCGCTGGTAGACTTCGCCGATTGTCTCGTCGGCCTCGGATGCGGTGTGGACGGTGGTGTACACCGGCTCGGCCCGCGCGGCGGCTTCCGCCTTCAGCCGGTCGGTCGCGTCGTCGTCCAGGTAGCGGACCGTCCGCATGGCCCGGATATCTGAAGCGCTCTGGTCACCGACGTGCAGCGAGACCTTGTCCGGCAGCAGGTGCAGCGACAGCAGGGCGGATAAAGTTAGGACGGTGGCAGCGAGCAGCGCGACGCGCCCCCAGTCGCGCCCAGCCAGCCAGGAACGGACAGGGAGTAGGCGCCAGAACGCGGCGGTCTCGGCGCGGCGTTCCTCTTTGGTGCGCGCCTTGCGGCGGCGGGGGAAGCGCCCGAACGGATTGGTCGTGGAAGGTGTCAGTGGTGGAAGGTCTCTGGCCATGGGCACAAAAGAAAAAAGCAAAGAAAAAGAAAGGGCGCGCGCTCCTGTGCAGTTTCCCGCACAAGGTTCAGAGCGCGCGCCCGAAGCGCATACTACGCTTTTTCTTTTTCTTCGTTCCGAATGCGCTTCCGCTTCGCCGCGGCTTCCGCCTTGCGCTTCTTGTCGCTCGGCTTCTCGTAGTGCTCGTGCTCGCGCGCTTCCTTCAGAATGCCGGTCTGCTGAAGCTGCTTCTTGAAGCGCTTCAAGGCACTGTCCAGCGATTCATTGGGTCGCACTTGTATCTGCGTCAAACTAATCCACCCCCCTGCGTCTAGAGCGTCTGATAACGGGTCAGTATACCACCCTGGGAGAAACACTGTCAAGGCGGGAATGATTTTCGGCGCGGCGGTTGCGTGTTGACCCCTTCCCTACGCTACGAACGGACCATGCGTTGAAACGCACGGCTAGACGGCGCGGACGCCACAAATCCCCGCTTCGCGGGGATAAGAACAATCCATCTCTTTCCGAGTGCCGCGAAGCGGTACTTCGTGGCCGCAGGCCGTCTAGCCGTGCGTTTCAACACATGGTCCGGCTGCGATTTTTTGCGATTTTCGGGCCGCACTTGACTCCTGACGAGGAATGTCGTACAATAGACGACAAGCCTCGTCTGATGGCCCCAAAGTGGAGGAACCGCCATGCCCCTGCCGAACATCGCGCCCGCCGAACTTGAGATACTGCGCTACATTCTGGACCACCACCCGATTACCGTCCGCCAGGTGGCCGACCACGTCGCTCAGGCGAAAGGCCACACCCGGACGACAGTCCTGAACGTCATGGAGCGCCTGCGCCGCAAGGGCTATTTGACCCGCGAACAGGAGGGCGGCCTGTACCAATACTCGCCGAGTTCCCCCAAGCTCCAGATGCAGCAGACCCTCGTCCGCAACTTCGTCACGCAGGCACTCGGCGGCTCGCTGGAACCGTTCATGGCCTACTTAACGCAGGAAGCGGACGTTTCCGACGCCGAACTGGCCGACCTCAAGCAGTTCGTGGACGGGCTGGACCGCGCCCGCCCCGGCACAACCGAGGGAGGCAAAGACGAATGAGCCACGCTTTTGCGCTCGTCAACACGTTCGCCGCCTGCTGGGCGGACAGTCTCATCCGCGCCTGCTGGCAGGGCGGGCTGGTCATCGCGCTCGTCTGGACCGCCTGCCGCCTGTGGCCCACCCTGCCGCCCGTGGCGCGCTGCTGGCTCTGGCGGCTGGCCTATGCCAAGCTGCTGCTCGGGCTGGTTTGGCTGCCACCGCTCACCCTACCGCTCCTGCCGCGTCCGGCTGCCCCGCCGCCCGCTCCGGCGTTCGTCCGGCAAGAGCTGCCCGCGCCCGTTGCCGCTGCTGACGTGTCGCCGCCCCAAGCGATGCCC
>JANOOM010000522.1:0-7844 GCA_031421335.1 Armatimonadota bacterium | reverse complement strand
CCTGGCGCGCGGCCTGACCTTGATCGCCTGGGAGGGCGAACACCGGCTGCGTCAGGACCTCCTGCGGCTGTGGTATGTGGAGACGACGGGATTTGACTGCGGCCCGCTGTCCTCAATGACGATCCACTCGCTGACGCCGATGGCGCGAGCATTGGAAGCGGTCCACAAGGGCGCGGCACTGAAGGCGCTGGGCCGGTCGAGCGAAACGGCGGCAGAGTTTGGGGAGACTGTAGAAAGCGTGTGCGTGGAAGGGGCACGGGTTGGGAGGCTGCTGGCCGAGCGCCTCGGCTTCGACTACCCGGCGGCGGCCGAAGGGGCGGCGATGAGTGGCGGGCGCGTCGCATAGGCTGGGATGTAGGGGCGCGATGAATCGCGCCCTCTCCCAAACCGCCGTTCCCTGCGCGGAGGGTGGGGGAACCCCGCCCCTGCGCGGGGGCAGCGCCGTTAAGCGGGGGCGGTCGTCTGGGCAGCGCGCTTCATCAGGCGGGACTTGCGGCGGGCGGCGGCGTTCTTGTGGATGATGCCCCGCTTCCAGGCTTTGTCAATGACGCTGACGGTCTTGGAGACGCTGGCGGAGACTTCCTGGGGCTGGGCCGTGCCGGCTGTGATCAAAGCGCGCGTCTTCTTGACGAAGGTCTTGATCTGCGACTTGGTGGCCTGATTGCGGAGCTGGCGCTGGCGCGAGCGCTTGACGTCCTTGATGACGGACTTGATGTTAGGCATGGTGCGAAAGGACTCCTGGGTGGTCTGACGAAATGGTGCGTGTTAGTATACCAGGCGGCGCGCGAAAAAGCAAGCCGCAAGACGGGCACCTTTGCCAAGGGCGCGAAAAGAAAAATATTCATTTTCTCCCCCCCGCATGCAGACTTGGCACGATTTATGCATAGGGAGTTCATTAGAACTCTACCCGCAACAGTGCAGTAAGGAGTCAAGCAAAGGTAAGGAGAGACACGATGATCAGCGGTAAAGTCAAGTGGTTTAATGATGCCAAGGGCTACGGCTTCATCGAGGCCGTGCAGGGGAAGGACATCTTCGTCCACTTCTCCGTGATCCAGGCCGACGGGTACAAGTCCCTGCGCGAAGGCCAGGAGGTCGTCTTCGACCTCGAAAGTGGTCCTCGGGGCGAACACGCCACCTGCGTCATGGCGAAACAAGCTGAGAGCGCGTAAGCGCCCCGGCAGCGCACTCTTACTCATCAGAACGAAAGGCGGCCCTCCCCGTTGGGGAGAGCCGCCTTCTTTTGCCCCTCGGTCTAGCCAAGGAGCCGGGCGTAGCTCAGGGGCGTCAGGGCCGGGCAGCTCCGCCGGCTCTTGAGGGCGGCGATGCGCTGCTGGGTGTGGTTGATCCGGTCCGAGGTGAGCGGGTGGTTGGACAGGAAATCGCCCCCGATGCTGCCGCCGTTGCCGCTGACCTTTTCCAGTGCCTGGAAGAGCTGGATCATGCCCTGCGGGTTGTAGCCCGCCGCCACCATGTTTTGCAGGCCGCCCTGATCCGCCTGGTCCTCCTCGGAGCGCGAGAACTTCAGGCCGATGGCGTTGTCGGCCAGCCCCGCGATCGTCTGCACGGCCTGGCCGGCGTGGAAGAGGCCGAGCAGGAGGCCGATGCCCATCTGCCGCTCCTGCTGCTTGGACTGGGCCTTGGCCCAGTGCTGCAAGCGGACATGCGTCATCTCGTGGCCGGTCACGCCGGCCAGGGCGTCGTCGCTCGGGAGCAGCTTATAAAGTCCCGTGAACATGAACACGTTGCCGCCCGGCAGCGCGAAGGCGTTCACTTCGGGGCTGTCGAGAACGTGGAACCGGAAGTCCCAGGTCCTGCGATCGGAGGGAGACAGGGCGCCGACGAGACGCTGGCCGATCTGGCTGAAGTGGCGGGCGCGGGCGTCGTGGACCTCGGGATACTTCTGGAGCACCTGCTGGGCGGCCTGGTCGCCCACCTTCTTTTGATCGTCGGAACTGGGCGCGGCGAACAGGTCGCCCGCCTGCGCCGGGGCGGGCAGCAGCAGCGGCGCGACGGCGAGGCCCGCCCCGGCCAGGGCCGCGCGGCGCAGGAACAAGCGGCGCGACTCGTTATACTGTGACTGGTTCTGCTCGGACATCTTGGGTCTTTCTCCTACCGGCTAAAGTGTTTCGTGTATCTCTCTGACGCTATACCCAGGATGAAGGTTCCATTCCCTGAGCCGGAAGGCCGGGCCGGGGAGGAATAGCGGGCCGGTTTCGTGAACTAGACTACACCATGCCCGATAGTGATGAAGAACTTTCTCTGCTCCAGGAAGCGGCGGGTCTGCTGGGCCGGACTCTGGATCCGGACGTCATCTACGACACGCTCCGGGCCATGACGGCGCGTGCCATGGATTGCGTCAGCCTCCTGGTCTCGATTCACACGCCCGAAGACGACCTGATCCGCTGCGCCTACGCCTGGGTGGAGGGCCGGGCTGTGGACGTCGCCGCGTTCCCGCCGATCCCGCTTGCGCGGGAGGGGAGGGGCGTCCAGAGCCAGGTCATCCGCTCCGGTGAGCCTTTGATCATCCCGGACTCTTTGGCCGCCGAGAAGACGCAATCGGCCCGCTACTATGCCCAGACCGACGGCACCGTCTCCAAGGAGCCGCGCCCGAACAAGCCGCGCGTGCGGTCCCTGATCGTCGTCCCCATCGCCCTTGAGGGGCGTGTCCTCGGGGCCGTCCAGGTGATGAGCCACCGGCTGGATGCCTACACTGAGGTCCACCTGCGGCTGCTGGGCGCCCTGCTGATCCAGGTGGCGGCGGCCACCCGCAATGCCTATCTCTACCAGAAGGTCGCCGCCGAGCAGGCGGAAAACGCGCGGCTGCTGCGGGAAGCGCAAGAAAACGCCGTGCGCCAGCGCACCTTCCTGCGCGACGTGCTGGCGAGTGTCACGGATGGCCGCCTGCGCCTGTGTGACGCGCCCGGCGACCTGCCGCCCCCCCTTGCCCCCTTCGGCGCCCCCTTCGCACTTTCCAGGTCCGGCGGCCTGCGCGATCTGCGGCGGCAGGCAGCCGAAGCGGCGCGGGCGGCCGGCCTGCCCGAGATATGCTGCCATGACCTGGAACTCGCCGTCGGCGAGGCCGGGATGAACGCGGTCGTCCACGCCGGCGCGGGGGCGGGTCAGGTCTTCTGGGACCAACAAGCGGGCACCGTCCAGGTCCGGGTCAGCGACGCGGGGGAGGGAATCACGTTCGAGAACCTACCGCGCGCTACCCTGGAGCGCGGCTACAGCACCAAGGCCACACTGGGCCACGGCATGAAGATGATGCTCCAGACGACGGACGCCCTTTGGCTGCTGACTGGCCCGACCGGCACGACGGTGGTCCTGGTCCAGCAGCCCCGGTCGGAGGCGGAGGAGTCGGACGGCTGGCTCTAGCACCTTCCGCGTTTGTATCCCAAGACGCCCGGGTACTTTGCAAGCAGAGGAACAATAACCATGGCAAACGAAGACACGGTCAAGGGCGAACTGAAGCAGGCTGAGGGCAAGGCCCAGGATGCGGCGGGCGACATCACCGGCAACACCGACGACGACGTGGCCGGCAAAATCAAGCAGGTCGAGGGCAAGGCCCAGGAGCTTTTCGGCAAGGCCAAAGAAGCCATCCACGACGCGACCAAATAGCGAAGATTCCCGAAAGAGGGGCCAAGCACGAATGCTTGGCCCCTTTTCTGCTATAATGCCTCCGAGCGACCCACACATCGGGCGTACTCAAACGGAAGGCATCAGCACCTATGGGCATCGCCAAAGAATTTCGGGACTTCATCCTGCGGGGCAACGTCGTAGATCTTGCCGTCGGCATCACCATCGGGGTGGCGTTCACCGGCATCGTGACCGCCTTTGTTAAAGACATCATCACACCGCTCATCGGCATGTTTGGCAAGGTGGACCTCAGCAATCTGAACACCACCATCAATGGGGCCAAGTTCGGCTTCGGCGACTTCCTCAATACCGTGGTCAGCTTCGTGATTATCGCTGCCGTGGTCTTCTTCTTTGTCGTCAAGCCCGTCAACCACCTGATGTCGCTCCGCAAGACCGAGACGCCGGTCGCTCCGACGACGCGCGAATGCCCGCAGTGCCTCAGCAGCATTCCCAGTCTCGCTTCCCGCTGCGCCTTCTGCACCGCTGAAGTGGCGCCCCCCTTGGGCCTTGTCGCCTAGGCCCGCGCGTTTCGCCACTCACCGCCGGTGGGTATCCGACTGATGAATTTTCGGGAGGTAACGGCATATGGTAGAGCGCATCGCGCGCGGCTGGTGGGTACTGGCGGTCCGGGGCGGGCTGGCCATGCTGTTTGGCATCCTGGCGATCTTGCTGCCGGGAGCCGCCATTTCACTTCTGGTCTCCCTGTTTGGCGCTTATGCCTTCGTGGACGGCGTCTTCGCCCTGCTGACGGCGGCCCGCTTCACGCACACCGACGACCGGTGGGGATTGCTGGTCGTCGAGGGCGTCGTCGGCGTCGCCGTGGGCATCGCCACATTCGTACATCCGGCCACGACCGCCCTCCTGCTCACCTACTTCGTTGCGGCCTGGGCCATCCTGACCGGTGCCCTGGAGATCGCCGTCGCCATCCGCCTGCGCCGGGTGATCGCGGGCGAGCTAGCTTTAGGCGCCCTCGGCGTCGTCTCGCTGCTGCTCGGGATCGGGATGCTGGCCTCGCCGCGCGCCGCCCTGGGCGTCATCGTTTGGATGATCGGGGCGTATGCCCTGCTCTTCGGGTTCGGCCTGCTTTCGCTGGCCTGGCGCCTGCGGAACCTGAACATCAGCCATGTGCAGAACCACGCGCCGGTGTGGCCGCCGCCGTAAGGTATACTGGGGGCATGAAAGTCCCCATTCTTTTCGCCTCCTTTTTTGCCCTGGGCCTGCTGACCCCCACCTGGGCGCAGGCCCCGCCCGTTGCCCCGACTCGGCCCGTCACCAACACCTACTTCGGCACCACGCTGACCGACCCATACCAGTGGATGGAGGACCTGGGCGACCCCGCTGTCAAGTCCTGGTTCCGGGGGCAAGCCGACGCCACGAATGCCGCGCTCGCCCGGTTGCCGGGGCGGCCCGCCCTGCTGGCGCGCATCCGGGCGCTCGACAGCACGGCCACCTATGTCACCGGCGTTCAGGCTTACGGCCCCTATGTCTTCTACGAGAAGCGCCGCCCCCAGGACGACAATTACAAGCTCTACGTCCGCGAGGGCTTAGCCGGGTCGGAGCGCCTGCTCGTGGACCCGGAGGCGCTGACCACGGCGGCGGGCGTCCACTCCTCACTCGACTACTTCGTCCCTTCGCTTGATGGCAGCCATGTCGCTTATGCTCTGTCCCCCGGCGGCTCCGAGAACAGCGTCCTGCACGTCCTGGAAACTGCGACGGGTAAGTCACTGGCCGAGTCCATCACCCGGACCGAGGAGGCCGGCGTTCAGTGGCTGCCCGAGGGCCTCTCATTCTTCTACAACCGCCTGCAAAAGCTCGCGCCGGGACAGGAGGGCGTCGAGAAGTTCAAGGACAGCCGCGCTTACCTACACCGTCTGGGCACGGATGCCGACACAGCAGATGTGCTGCTGGTCGGCGCGGGCGTCAACCCTGCCATCCCCATTGACCGCAACACCGACTTCCCCGGCGTCATCTACAGCCCGGGAGCGCCTGGCTACGTTTTCGCCGTCAACGACCGTGGCGTGCAGAATGAGCTGGCGATCTACGCCGCACCGCTGGCGACTGTGACCGCCGACGCGGCGCATATTCCGTGGAAGAAAGTCTGCGACTTCGGCGACGACGTGACCGCCTATGACGCCCACGGCGATGCCCTGTACCTGCTCTCGCACAAGAACGCGCCGCGCTTCCAGGTGCTGCGGGTGAGCGCCGCTGCGCCGGACATCGCCCGCGCCGCCGTGGTCGTGCCGCAGGGCGACACCGTCCTCCGGGGGCTGGGCGCGGCGAGTGACGCCCTGTACGTCCACGCTTTAGACGCCGGCCTGGGCCGCCTCCGCCGGGTCCCTTATGATACCGGCAAACCCCAGGCGGTCCCGCTGCCGTTCCCCGGCGCGCTCGACCCCGCCCTGTTCACCGACCCACGCCGTCCGGGCATCCTCTTCGCCACCGAGTCCGGGACACACGCGCCGGCCTGGTTCGGGTACGATGCGGCGACGGGCCGAGTGGCGGACACCGGCTTGCAGCCGCCTGTCGCCGCCGACTTTTCGGGCGTCACACAGGCCGAAGTGAGGGTGCGGGCCGCCGACGGTGCCCTCGTCCCACTGTCCATCCTGTACCCCAAGGGCATGAAGTTCGACGGCACCCACCCGGCCCTGGTGGACGGCTACGGGGCCTACAGCATCGTCAGTAGCCTGGACTTCCAGCCAAGCCTCCTGGCCTGGGTCGAGCGCGGCGGCGTCTATGCCGTCGCCCACGTCCGGGGCGGCGGGGAATTGGGCGAGGCGTGGTATCGGGCGGGCTACAAGGGCACCAAGCCGAACACCTGGCGCGACATGATCGCCTGTGGCCAGTTCCTGGTGGACCACAAGTACACGAATCCTGCCCGCCTCTCCGGCGAGGGGACGAGTGCGGGCGGCATCACCATCGGCCGGGCCATCACCGAGCGGCCCGACCTGTGGGGGGCGGCCCTGATCCGCGTCGGCAGCTCTAACGCCCTGCGCTCGGAGCTTTCGCCCAACGGCCCCGACAACGTGCCGGAGTTCGGCACGGTGACCGACCCCGCCGGCTTCCAGGCGCTTTACGCCATGGACGCCTACCAGCACGTCCAGAACGGCGTCAAGTACCCGGCCGTCCTGCTGACGACCGGCATCAACGATCCGCGCGTGGCGTCGTGGGAGCCGGCCAAGATGACCGCCCGCTTGCAGGCGGCGACGGCCAGCGGCAAGCCAGTCCTGCTGCGCGTGGACTACGACGCCGGCCACGGCATCGGCTCCACGAAGGCCCAGCGCCAGCAGGACCTGGCCGATGAGTGGTCGTTCCTACTCTGGCAGCTCGGCGACCCCGCGTTCCAGCCCAAGGCCCCTGCCACCATCGGCGTCCTATCGCCGATCACGGTGACGGGGGAGTAGCGAATCTCTGTAGGGGCGCGATTCATCGCGCCCTCTTTTCCCGTTTCTCCTTTTCCCGTTTCTCCTTTTCCCGTCTCTCCTTTTCCCGTCTCTCCTTTTCGCCCTTCTTCCGCCCGCCTTCCCCTTGGCGCTTAGGGTATACTAATAGCCACATCATTTCAGACGGCGGCCCAGAGGCGGGCAGGGGAGAGCAATCGTGGCAGATTGGAAGCGGACGGCGGCGTGCGGAGACATCTCGGAGAGCCTGGTGGGGCAGACGGTGACCTTGAACGGCTGGGTCAACCGGAACCGGGACCAGGGCGGCATCGTTTTCCTGGACCTGCGCGACCGGGGCGGCGTCGTCCAGATCGCCGTGGACGGCGGGGACGCGCCCGGTGCCCTCGCCGTGGCCGAACACGTCCGCTCCGAATACTGCCTGAGCGTCACTGGCATGGTCCGACGGCGCCCGGCCGGCACTGAGAACCCGAATCTCGCCACCGGCGACTTCGAAGTCGCCGCGACCAGCATCGAGGTCCTGAACGCCGCCAAGACTCCCCCCTTCCCCATCGCCGAAGATCGGGACGTGGACGAGATGCTGCGGCTCAAGTACCGCTACCTCGACCTGCGCCGCCCCGCCATGTACGAGAAGATGCGCCTGCGCCATGAGGCCATCCGGCTCATCCGCGAGTTCATGTACGGGCGCGGCTTCCTGGAGATCGAGACCCCCATCCTGACCAAGTCGTCGCCCGAAGGGGCGCGCGACTACCTCGTGCCTTATCGCCTCCAGCCGGGCCTCTTTTACGCGCTCCCGCAGGCCCCGCAGCAGTT
>JANOOM010000521.1:0-4809 GCA_031421335.1 Armatimonadota bacterium | reverse complement strand
GGCGCGGCGACGATCAGCGTTTTGATGAGCCGCGTGGCCGGGACATTCAGGAAGCTCGACACGGCATCAATCGTGCTGACATCTGGCGTTGCGACCTTTTCCATCGCCGCGACCCCGGTGTCCGGGTCCTCGGCGGGGGCGGGGACGGCCTCGCACCGCTCGGCGTTCGCCGCATAGCCCGTCTTATCTCATCGCAGAACGGTGTCCTCGCCGCTTTCTGAAAGCACCATGAACTCTTCACTCTGCGAGCCGCCGATGGCCCCCGAGTCGGCTTCCACCGTCAGGGCCGCCAGCCCGCAGCGATTGAACGACCGGCTGAACGCCTCACGGACGTTCCGGTACGCCTGCTGCCCTTCCTCGGCGTTCTTGTCGAACGAGTAAGCGTCCAGCATCAGGAACTCGCGCCCCCGGATCAGCCCGCCGCGCGGGCGCGGCTCGTTACGGAACTTGGTCTGGATCTGGTACGGCAGGAACGGCAACTGCTTGTAGGACTGGATATCACTTCGCGTGATGGACGTGATGACCTCCTCGTGCGTAAATCCCAAGAAGTAGTCGTGCTGGGGCACCGTGAACAACACGTCCAAAACATCCCGACCCGACTCTTCCAAAAGAGTGCGCGGGAACAGCGATGGCATCAGCATCTCGTTCCCGCCGACGCGGTTCATCTCTTCACGCAGGATATGTGAGATCTTGTTCAGCACCCGCAAGCCGAGTGGCAGATAGGAATAGACGCCACTGGCAAGGGGCCGGATGAAGCCGCCGCGCAGAAGCAGCTTGTGGCTGATAAGCTCCGCCTCGCTGGGCGCCTCTCGAAGGGTGGGGGCAAAAAGTTGTGTGAAGCGCATGGTGTGGTAAACGTAGGGGCGCGATTCATCGCGCCCTCTTCTTCCTTATTCTCTTCTTAGTTCTCTTCTTAGTTCTCTTCTTGCTATTTTTACTGCGGCAGTTGATGAGTCACCGTGCGTATGATGTCATTGGACATGATGGCAAAGAACAGGCAGCCTATGATCACCAGGCCCGTCATCATGAACCACTGCTGCTGCTGGTCGGTCAGCCGCTTGCCGCGCCGCACCCACTCGATGAAGAACGTCAGCAGGTGGCCGCCGTCCAAAATGGGAATCGGCAGAAGGTTGAAGACGGCGAGGCTGATGGACAGGCTGGCCAGAAGGTTGATCTTTTCCACGAGGCCGTTCTTCGCCACAACGCCCGTCGCCTGGTACATGAAGATGATGCCGCCGGCATTCTCTTTGAGCTGGCGGGGACGTTGGACCATCTCACCCATGCGCTGTAGAAGCGAGACGATGACCACGTTCCCAGTTTTGACCGAGTCAACGAGGCCAAGATGGACAAGCTCGAGGGTGGGGTCTATTTTCAGCACCCCGATCTGGTGCGAGTTCAGGGACGGCAATGCGTCGGGCTTGAGAACTGCGGGAACCGACCCATGAAGCGTGACGGCGTCATCACTGGTTACGCGCGTTACGGTCAGATCAACCGACTTACCCGCGTTCTGACGCAGGACCCGCAACGCTTGGTCGCTGTTTTCAACTTTCTCCGCACCGATACCGCGAAGAGTGTCCCCCGGTTGGAGGCCGATCTGCTGCCCGAAGCTTCCCGGCCGAATGACGTCTGTGTAGATCACAGGTTTGTCATCCTTGACGGCCGGACGCGGCGTTGCTGTCTTCGTCAGGATTTGGCCGTCCCGGCGTACCGTCAGGAGGAGCGGCTTGCCGACGCTGCCATTGATCTGCGCGATCATCGCCCGGCCATCCGTAAGCACCTTGCCGTTGATGGCGGTGATCACGTCTCCCGCGTGCAGTCCGATTCGGTGCCCCTCACCGCCCGGTTCTACCAGACTAATGCGGGTCAGGACCTTGCCGGTCGGGACGCCGGTCGTCACGCCCATGAGGCAGAAGACGGCGTAGCCCAGGAAGAAGGACATGAACGGGCCGGCCGCGATCACGAGGGCGCGCTGCCAGATCGGCTTGCTGTAAAATCCGTCCGGGGCGGTGTAGGCGGCGGCCTCGCCGGTGTTCTCGGCCACAAGGGGGATCTCATGCGAGTCAGGGTCGGGGTCGTCTTTGCCCATCACTTTGTCTTTGGCCGCGAGCAGAGGCGCCTCATCAGGCTCCATGCCGGCGATCTTGACAAAGCCGCCCAGGGGCAGCATCCGCACATTGTATTCGGTGTCGCCGCGCTTGCCGATCCGAAACAGGCGCTTGCCGAAGCCGATGCTGAAGTCGTCCACGCGGATGCCGCAGAGCCGGGCGACAATGAAATGCCCCCACTCGTGCGCGACGACTAGAATGCTCAGGATAATCAGCAGCGTCGCGGCCTGCTGCACGTTTTGCCATAACAACACCACGTCGGAAACTCCTTCAAAGTGCGGAAGGTCAGAGCTGCGGGGCGCGCTCCTCAAGTGAAAATCGCAGTACGGTTTCGCGCGCCCAGGCGCTCTCATTTGTGATGCGCGTCAGGTCCGGGGCGAGTGTGACCGTGTGCGCGTCCATCACCCGCTCCGTCAGCGCGGTGATGGCGGGGAACGTGATCCTGCCCCCCAGGAAAAGGCCGACGGCGGCCTCGTTTGCGGCGTTCATGACGGCGGGCATCGTGCCGCCCATCTGGGCCGCACGACGGGCCAGGCCCAGACTTGGGAAGCGGCTCTCGTCGGGAGCGGCGAACGTCAGCGGGTGCGTCTGGGCCAGGATATCAAAGCGCGGGATGCCGAGATCAGCCCGGCCGGGGTAGAGCAGGGCGTATTCGGCAGGGACGCGCATATCCGGCAGCCCTAGCTGCGCCAGCATCGAACCATCGCACAACTCAACAAGGGAGTGGACCACGCTCTGCGGATGAATCACGACGCCGATCCGCTCGATCGGCACATCGAACAGCCAGCGCGCCTCGATCATCTCCAGAGCTTTGTTCATCAGAGTCGCACTGTCAATGGTGATCTTACGGCCCATGTTCGGCCAGGTCGGGTGGTGCAGGGCTTCTTCCAAGGTCGCCCGCGCCATGCGCTCCTGAGACCACTCGCGGAACGGTCCGCCAGAGGCGGTCAGCCACAGGCGCTCGACATGTTCCAGCTTCTGCCCTTGCAGGCACTGGAAGATCGCCGAGTGTTCACTGTCAATCGGCAGGATGCGCGCCCCGCTTCTGCGCGCCGCCGCCGTCACGATCTCGCCGGCTGCCACCAACACCTCTTTGGTCGCCAGGGCCACGTCTTTCCCTGCTTCGAGCGCGGCGATGGTGGCCGCCGTCCCGACTGCGCCCGCGACAGAAACGACGACGATATCCGCTTCCGGCAGTGTCGCCAGCCGGACCAAGTCGGCCTCCGCGCCCGATTCCAGTTCGCTGACGCCGAACTCCTGCGCTTGTTCCCGCAGCAAACTCTCGTTGCGGAAGGCGGACAGGCCGACGACGCGCAGGCGGTCCGACAGGCGGCGGATGACGTCCAGCGTCTGCGTCCCGACGCTGCCTGTCGCGCCCAGAATGACGACTCGCTTCACTGGCTTTCCACCGCGCCGAACTTGCGGGTCCGCCTTTGATAGTCTTCCAGGGCGTCCGTGAAGAGCGCGGGCGTGAAGTCCGGCCACAGCGTCGGCGTTACCCAGATCTCGGAATACGCGATGCCCCAGAGCAGGAAGTTCGAAATACGCATCTCGCCTGCCGTCCGAATCAGCAGGTCCGGGTCGGGCAGGTCGGGAGCATACATATGGGAAGACAGCAGTTCTTCCGTGACATCGGCCGGATCTATGTCTCCGCGCTTGACGGACTCGGCGATGCGCCGGGCGGCGTCGGCGATCTCGGCGCGACCCCCATAGTTGATCGCCAGGTTGAAGGTCAGACCAGTGAAGTCGGCCGTGCGCTCGACGGCCGAAGCGAACGTCGCGCGCAGCGCGTCCGGCAGGTCTTCCAGGCGGCCCGAAACATGAATGCGGACGTGATTCTGGACCAGGTCCTCCACCTCGGCCTGCATGGCGGCCTGCATGAGATGCATCAGGCCACCGACCTCCGCTTCGGGCCGTCGCCAGTTTTCGGTCGAGAAGCCGAAGACCGTCAAGTGCTTCACGCCAAGCTCGTCTGCCGTCGAGACGATCTCTTTCAGGGCACGATACCCCTGCCAATGCCCAAGCAGGCGGTCCTGGCCCTTTGCGTTCGCCCAGCGCCCATTGCCGTCCATGATGATCGCAACGTGCGCGGGCAGCCGCTCGGGGTCGAGACGCGCCTTGAAAGACGGGAGGAGACTATTCATCGAATGACCGCCCTGCTAGACTTCAAGTCAGACTTCAAGCAGCTCGGCTTCTTTGGCTTTGGTGATGCGGTCTATCTCGGCGATATAACGGTCCGTCATCTTCTGCAAGCCGTCCTGGGCACGCTTCAAGTCGTCCTCAGAGACTTCACTCTTCTTAACGAGTGCCTTGCCCTGATCGTTCGCGTTCTGGCGGATCTTGCGGATGGAGACTTTGCCCTCTTCAGCCTTGCGGCCCAGTACCTTGACGAAGTCCTTGCGGCGCTCCTCGGTCAGCGGCGGGATGTTCAGCCGGATCGCCGATCCGTCGTTGACCGGATTGATGTTGATGTCTGAGTTCTTGATAGCCTTATCGATCGCGCCGACGAGGCTGCGCTCGTAGGGCGCGATGACAAGCTGGCGGCTGTCGGGGACGCTGATGCTAGCGATCTGGTTGAGCGGCGTCGGCGCCCCATAATAGTCTATCATGATGCCGTCCAGCAGGCTCGGGTTGGCCCGCCCGGTGCGGATGGTGGAAAAGTCGTGCTGGGTGGCATCCACCGTCTTCTGCATTTTCTGCTCGG
>JANOOM010000520.1:0-20127 GCA_031421335.1 Armatimonadota bacterium | reverse complement strand
CCTCCAGTCGCTCGGGTTCCAGGTTCTGACGGGGAAGGCGAACGACCTGATAGAGGTGCAGCCGATGAACGCCAACGGCTCTCACCACCGCGAGATGGTGGACGCGGGAATGTTGGCGGTGGCCGAGCGCCAGGCGTCGGCGGCAGGGGAAGCGATCCGCACGGGCAGGCTGCCGCGCCTGAAAGTGGTTTGTGGAACCTGCAAGAATTGTGACCCGAAAGGCGTGTGTCGAACATGGCACGAGCGGGACCATGTTAAAGAGCAGGAAGGCGGCGATGGTGCGGCGACGTAAACCGAATAGTCGATCTCCTTTCCGCCCCTCTCGCCGCCCGCATGTGGGGCTTCAGGCGCGGCCAGAGTCAGACCACGAGAGCATGCCAGCGGAGAGTAAACCCACAAAGAACAGACAGCCTATTACCCCATTGCGTTTGACAGTGCGCCCCAAATGTGCTATAATCAGACGGCTCTGAGAGTGATCTCGGAAAAATCAGGCACCCGTAGCTCAGTGGATAGAGCATCTGTCTTCGGAACAGAGGGCCGGGCGTTCAAATCGCTCCGGGTGCATAGCCGTTTTCCTAAGATCTTTGCGCGGCTTCCGCCGTATCAACCTTTCGCGACCTGCTCGCCGACTCCGGCTCAGGTCGCTTTTCTTTGCCGGGATGGATTCACCTATGGCTGTTTTGTTAAGCTGTCAATCACTCACCAAGGCTTATGGGGCGCGGCCCCTCTTCCACGACATCTCACTCGGCGTGGGCGAGAACGAGCGGATGGGGCTGATCGGCCCGAATGGGGCGGGCAAGTCCACGCTGCTGCGGATCTTCGCTGGGGACGAGAAGCCGGACGAAGGTATGGTCTCGACGCGGCGTGGCCTGCGGACGGCGTATATCGCCCAGGAAGATGTTTTCCCCAAAGGGGCGACGGTCGAGAGCGTCTTGACGGACGCCCTGGCGGGCGAAACTTTAGACGAGACGGAGCGGGAAGTCAGGATCGAGGTTTCCCTGAACCGGGTCGGATTTGCGCGGCGGGACCAGGCCGCAGAAACACTGTCGGGGGGCTGGAAAAAGCGGCTATCGCTGGCGCGCGCCCTGGTACGCGAGTCCGAACTGCTGCTGATTGACGAGCCGACGAACCACTTGGATCTGGAAGGGGTGATGTGGCTGGAAGGGCTGCTCCGGGAAGCCTCTTTCGCGTTCATCCTCATCAGCCACGACCGGGTCTTTTTGGAGAACGTCACGACGCGCATCGTCGAGCTGCACCCGCAGTACGCCGAAGGGTTCCTGAGCGTCAACGGCACTTACAGCGCCTTCCTGATGCAGCGCGAGGAGTACCTGGGCGCGCAGGCCAACCGGCAGTCCGCCCTGGCGACGCAGGTGAAGCGCGAGATCGAGTGGCTCCAGCGCGGCGCGCAGGCGCGGTCCACCAAGGCGCAGGGTCGCATCAACCAGGCCGGGCAGATGATTGACGAGCTGGCCGAATTGAAGTACCGCAACGGTCAGACGAAGACGGCGGGGATCGAGTTCAGCGCTTCGGGCCGGCAGACGCGCGAGCTTGTGGTCGGCAAGGGCCTGAAGAAGACCCTGGGCGACAAAATGCTGTTTGACCAATTGGACCTGACCCTGGCGCCGGGCACGCGGCTGGGGCTGCTGGGGCCGAACGGCAGCGGTAAGACGACGCTTATCAAGCTGCTGACGGGTGAAGTGGCGCCGGATTCGGGCACGGTGAAGCGGGCGGATGGACTGCGCGTCGTCTTGTTCGACCAGAACCGGGCGCAGCTCGACAAGTCCCTGAGTCTGCGGGACGCCCTCAGCCCCAACTCCGATAACGTGATCTATCGGGGGAACCCGATGCATGTCTCGGGCTGGGCCAAGCGGTTCCTGTTCAAGACGGAGCAGCTCACGACCCCCATCCGCTACCTCTCCGGCGGCGAGCAGGCGCGCATCCTGATCGCCCAGCTCATGCTCAAGCCCGCCGACGTGCTCATCCTGGACGAGCCGACGAACGACCTGGATATCCCCACCCTGGAAGTGCTGGAAGACAGCCTGCTGTCGTTCCCCGGCGCCCTCGTCCTCGTTACGCACGACCGCTATCTGCTGGAAAGCGTCTCGACCGACCTGCTGGCCCTGGACGGCAGGGGCGGCGCGCGCCACTTCGCCAGCCTGGACCAGTGGCAGGCGGCGCAAAGGCCCGCGCCGACGGTCGCCCCCAAGACTGCCCCCCGGCCAAAAGCGCTCGTCCCGGCCGCGAGTCGCCTTTCCACGGCGGAGCGGCGGGAGCTGGGACAGATCGAGGGGAAGATCGAAAGCGCCGAAGAGGAAGTCGCCGCCCTGGAGCGGCAGCTCGAAGACCCGAAGGTCGCCTCGGACGCCGCCCATCTGCACGAGGTCTGGGAGGCGCTGCCTTTGGCGCGCGAGCGAGCGGCAGCGCTGTACGGGCGCTGGGAGGAATTGGAAGCGCGGCGCGGCTAAGACCGCCCGAACAGGAGGCAAGCATTGATGCCGCCGAAGCCGAACGAATTGGACAGCACATAATCCACATGCGCCTTCCGGCCCGACGGCTCGGGGATGTAGTCCAGGTCGCAGGCGGGGTCAGGGTCGCGTAGGTTGAGGGTGGGGGGCAGCCAGTCGTCTTGCAGGCAGAGGAGAGAGATCGCCGCCTCCCACGCGCCCGTCGCGCCGAGAGCATGGCCGTGGAAGCCCTTCGTGCCGCTGATGGGGATAGAATAGACGGACTCGCCGAAGGCTTGCTTAAGGGCGAGTGTCTCGGTGCTGTCGTTGAGAGCGGTGCTGGACCCGTGGGCGTTGATGTAGCCGACTTCGTGGGGCGCGATGTGGGCGCGGTCGAGGGCCAGAGACATGCAGCGTGCGGCCTGGGTGCCGTCGGAGCGGGGCTGGGTCATGTGGTAGGCGTCGTTGGTGAAGGCATGGGACAAGATCTCGCCGTAGACGCGCGCCCCGCGCGCCTGTGCGTGGTCCCGGTCTTCCAGGACGAGCATGACGGCGCCTTCAGCCATGACGAAGCCATCGCGGTCCTTATCGAAGGGGCGGGAGGCCGCCTGCGGGTCGTCGTTGCGCTGGCTCATGGCGCGAATGATGGCGAACGCGCCGTAGCAGAGCGGCGACAGGGGGGCCTCGGAGCCGCCGGCCAGCATCATGTCGGCGCTGCCGTCCCGGATCAGGTCCACGGCCCGGCCGATGGCGATGGGTGAAGCCGCGCACGAGTCGCCGTTGGCCGTGGCCGGGCCGGTGACGCCCAATTCGATGGCGACATTGCACGAGCCGGCCCCATTGAAGACGCTCAAGGCCAGCATCGGGTTGACCCCGCGTGGGCCTTGGGCCAGGAAAGCGGGGTACTGCTCTTCGGCGAACCCGACGCCGCCCAGGGCCGTGCCCAGGCAGACGCCCACGCGGTCGCGGTCCTCGATCCGGAGGTCAATCCCGGCATCGGCGACGGCCATTTTGGAGGCGGCGACGGCGAACTGCGAAAACTTGTCCAGCCGCTTCAGCTTCTTACCGTCGAGGTACGATGTGGGATCGAAGCCCTCGACCTGAGCGGCGATGTGGGTGACGAAGGAGGACGTATCGAAGCGGGTGATCGTGTCCACGGCGGAGCGGTTCGCCCGCAGGCCCGCCCGGAGACCCTCTACGCCGATGCCGATGGGCGTGATAATGCCCAGCCCAGTTACTACCACACGCCGCCCGTTTGTCGCCTTAATCGTCACGTGCCCGCCTCTTTCTCCACTTTTGCCTTGATCGTCGCCAATGTCCGTCCCGCTATGGCATGGACGAACTGGTCCCCTACCATGTTCCGCGCGAACCACCCGTTCAGGAATTGAAATGGATAAGTCAGGTCATGCCCGATGGTGACCTTGACCCCGCGCCCCCAGGGGTCCTCTTCGAGCGACCACACCACCCACATCCCTACGGCGACCCCGGCCAGGTGCTTGAAGTAGATGCGCCCCATGTCCGGCTCACAGACCTGGATGCTGCGCCAGCGGACAGGGAAAGACAAGCCCGGCAGGGGAAAGTTCGCCCGTTCGGCGGCCATCTCGACGACCTTGCGGCGACCGTCGTCCGTCTGCTCGAATACGATCACCTCGCGGTAATGGGGCAGCAAGGCGGGCCAGTCCTGGATGTCGGCGGCGAGCTGGAAGATGCGGGACTTCGGCCCGCGTATGTAGACGGTATTCTCGGTGTGCATGATTTAGAACGAGGACAGGGCGAGGCGCAAGGTCGCGAGCGAGAACAAATCGGCGGGCCGCGCCAGATCGCCGATGGTCCGTAGCACCGTCTCCGCCAGCGGCTCGGAGCGCCGCAGCCGCTCCGAAGCCCAGCCTAACAAAGCGGGGGAGTGGACGACGCGCTGCACGGCGTCACACAGGCGGTAACGCGGCAGCAGCTCGGCCCGCCGGGCAGCATCATAAGTGCCGAGGGTCAGGCGGCTGACATCACCCCGTTCCAGGGCCGCGCCGATGCTTTGGGCCGCAAGCTGCGCGCCGCGCAGGGCGAAGAAAACGCCCTCGCCGGTGAAGGGGTTGATGAACGTCGCCGCATCCCCGACAAGGACCGCGCCGTCGTCGGTAGCGCGCGCCGTATGATGGCCGAAGCAGGCGACGCTATGCAGGGGACTTGCGGGGGTCGCACCCTGAATTTTCTCCCATACCTGGGGGAACGAGAAGCGCAGGCGCTCTTCAAAGTAGGCCAATCGCCGCCCCGCCATACGCGGGGCTTCGGACAAGGGGACCACGATGTTGACGTTGCGCGTCCCGTCCGGCCCGCAGGCCGCGCCGACGCCGCAGCAAGCGTCGGAGCGGTCTCGCGGCAGGTGCATCGTGACGGCCGCCTCCGGGAAAGCCTCGTCGGTATGGTAGTGAGTCACCAGCGCGATGCGCTGGAGGCGCGGGACGGGCCGGACGACGCCCATCTCGCGGGCGAGCAGCGAGCGCGTCCCATCTGTGCCGACAGTCACCTGAGCGCGAAACTCCCGTTCCTCGCCACGGTCTGACCGCCCCACCGCGCCTCGAACGCCGCCCACATCGCGCAGGATGCGGCGGACATTGATGCCCTCAATGACGTTCGCCCCCGCCGCCTGTGCCGCGTCCCGCAAGACTCTGTCGGTGACGGTGCGCGGGCAGGCCAGGGCGTCAGTCGGCCCGCTCCAGGCCCTCGCACGATGGGGAACCACGGTCTCGCGCGTCAGCCGCGCCGCGCCGCCTGCCATGAGGTCCGGCAGAACGCCCATCTCGTCGCGCAACAGGCGCACCGCGCCGGGCGTCAGGTACTCGCCGCATGGCTTATCACGTGGGAACGTGGCCCGGTCTAGAAGAGTGACAGCATAGCCCGCGCGGGCCAAAAACAGGGCCGTGGCCGAACCGGCCGGCCCGGCCCCGATCACCAGGACATCTGAAATGGTAACGGACAAAAAAAGCAGCCGATCTAAAGCGAGAAACGCATAGTTGTTTCTACCCACTCTTGTCTTGAACTAACGCGATCCGGAAGTACCAGTGTGCGTGTACGCGGACATCCCGGACGCCCGAGAGGCCGACCATCTTGCGGTACTCGGGCGGCGTAAAGGCCCGGCGGACGCTGGCAGGGGCATCATGGCGGGTGAAGGGATGGACGCGCAGGGTGGCCATGGATGCCTGTACGCCCCAGAGGGTGGCCCGGTCGCGCCGCAGGTCGCTGACCACGAAACCGCGCGTCGTGAGCGCATCCATGGCGGTCAAGACCCGCGCGGACGCCTCAAAACCGAGGTGGTGGAAAGTGAGGGCGCACAGGGCGAGGTCGAAGGAGCGGGGCACGAGGGGCAAGGCGAGGGCGTCACCCTGGACCAGATGCACATTGGGCGCGGTCTCCCGCGCCATCCTGAGCATGGCCGCGTGGTTGTCCACGGCGATAATGGTCAGATCCAGCCCGCGCTTCCGGCCCCAGGCCAGCAGGGCGCGCGGGATGTCCGCCGAGCCGGTGGCGATATCGAGGATGCGGACGCTGCTGCCCGGCGCGACATCCCGCAGGAGTCGAGCCACATGAAAAAGGACCGTCTGGGTCCCGCCGAACAAGCGGTTCGTCCGGGCGACGTCGCCCATGGACCGCTCCAGTTCCAGGAATGGCTGGTCCGGGTCGTCAATATCCTCCGGCTCGTCCACGCGCGGCAGGTCAAGCCACGACATGCAGCGCCTCGACCACGGCCTGCGCGGTTTCTTCCAGCAGGTCGTCCGTGTGGGTGCTGCTGAGGAAGGCGGCTTCAAATTGCGATGGGGCGAAGTAAACGCCGCGCTCCAGTAGGGCGCGGAAGAAGGCGCCGTAGCGGGCGGTGTCGGCGGTCTTCGCACTGGCAAAGTCAATGACCTTGGCGTCGGTGAAAAACAGGGTCATCATCGAGCCAAGCCGGTTGACGCGGTGGGGGATACCGAGCTTCGTGGCCGCTTCTTTTGTCTTGTGGGCCAGGGTGTGCATCCGGTGGTGCATGTCCGTGTAGAGCGTTTCCTTCTGCTCGTCGAGCATCGTGAGCTGGGCTAGGCCCGCCGCGACGGCCAGCGGGTTACCGGACAGCGTCCCCGCCTGGTAGACCGGCCCGACCGGCGCGACCGTGTCCATGACGTCCGCGCGGCCCCCATAGGCGGCCAGGGGCAGACCGCCCCCGATGATCTTGCCCAGCGCGGTCAAGTCGGGCGTGATACCGAACAGCTCCTGCGCGCCGCCATAAGCCAGCCGGAAGCCGGTGATGACCTCGTCAAAAAGCAGCAGGGTGCCGTCCGCCGCCGTCAAGTCGCGCAGGGCGTGCAGGAAGTCCGCGCGGGGCGTCACCACGCCCATGTTGCCGGCCACGGGTTCGAGTATGACGCAGGCGATCTCGCCCGCGTTGGCGCGCATGGCCTCGCGCAGAGCATCGGCATCGTTGTAGGGGAGGGTCAAAGTGTCGCGCGTCAGGTTCTTGGGGACGCCCGCCGAATCCGGCAGGTCGAAGGTCGTCAGGCCCGACCCGGCTTTCGCCAAAAAGCCGTCCGAGTGCCCGTGATAGTTTCCCTCGAATTTGATGATCTTGTCGCGCTTGGTGAAGCCGCGCGCCACGCGCACGGCGCTCATGACGGCTTCTGTCCCCGAGCTGACCAGCCGAACCTTTTCGACGGACGGCACGGCGGCGACGATCTTCTGCGCCAGCCGGACCTCGGCCTCCGTGCTGGCCCCGAAGGACGTGCCCCGAGCGGCGGCCTCGGTGATGGCCTGGATGATGCGCGCAGGGGCGTGGCCGAAGATCAGCGGCCCCCAGGACATGACGTGGTCAATGTAGCGGTTGCCGTCCACGTCGAAGATGAACGGCCCCGCCCCGCGCTGCATGAAGAGGGGATCGCCGCCAACACTCTTGAAGGCGCGGACAGGCGAATTGACGCCGCCGGGGATGACGTGCTGGGCCTCGGCGAAGAGCCGGGCGGAGTTCTCGTGAGACTGCATGGTAGGGTTTTCTAATAAGCCTCGGCAGGGATGGCAGGCGACGAACTGCCCGACTGATGAGAGCGTCGCCTGAGAGCTGTGCTGGTCGCGGATTTGGCTGGTGCGGGTGCCTACTCGGTCGGCGCCTCCTCGGTCGGCGGCCTTTCCAGCGCCGCTCGATCTGCCACACGATATGCAGCGACGGTGTGACGAGCCGAAGGGAGAAGCGCGGGACGGACCTGCCGCTCCATGGAAATGCACGGTGGCATCATAAGGAGCGTCCCATGTTCTTTGTTCTCGTAAAGCCGGTGCGTCTCGCAGGACGAGACCTTGAAGTCGAGCTTCAGCAGAGCGCGTTCAAGCGCCGCATGGGTGACTTCCAGGTAGTGAAATTTACCCACGATGTTCGACTCTTTCCGTCTGGCCGAGGACAGACCGCTTGAACTCGCGGAAGCGCTCAACGGCCTGTTCATCAACGATATTGCCCGCACTCGGATGAAGACCGACGTACTTGCACATAGAGTCATTAAGCGACTTGCTGGGCGACATCATGGACGACCAAGATCACAAATCTCACGGCCGTGTGACCGGCCGCCACAATGAACCTCTCGACGTGCGCGACGTTCTGGCTGGCGGTGACGTGCTTGCGGTGCGAGGCTTCCTTGCCGTAATGATAGTATACCCACCTTCTTCGTCAGACTGCCATGTCCGCCTATTGTCATTCCGGCCGCTTCAAAAAACTGTGGGCAATGCCGATATATTCAGCATGCCGCTCTTCCGCTCGCGTACCTGGATCAGAACAGGCGTGACCGTTACTCTTACTTTTCATGCGCTCTACGCCCTCTGGCTGCTGCTGCCGTTACCGAAGCGCGTCGCCCCACTCGGGGGCGATCTGTTCGAGACGCTTGGCGCTCTGCTCGCGGTCTTGTTCTGTTTCTGCGGCGGGGCGTGGAAGCGGAAAGCGGAGGGGCGGTCCCGCCGCATCGCCCTGCTTTGCGGTCTGGGAATCCTGTGCTACGCCTTGCAGCAGATGTACATCATCTACCCGGACTTCGTGCATCATGCGCCGCCCATCTCATACCTTGCGATCGAGATAATTTCCCTCTTTAGCTATCCTCTATTGTTGCTGGGAATATGGCAGCTCCCCCGACGGCCGCTGTCACTCTCCTCACATCTGCGCGTTTCGCTCGATGGCCTGATGGTCATGACCGCTGTTCTGACCTTCAGCTGGTATTTCTGCCTGGGTCCTGTGCTGGCTTACGGTCATGGGCACCTGGTGTCGAAGATCTTAAACATCGCCTACCCGCTGATGGACCTGTTGCTTGTAGCCTGCCTCTTGCTGCTGGGGGGATATACCAGACAAAAAAACCAGTCGCTCATTCTGTTCTCGGCCGGTCTCCTCTGCGTCGTCGCCTCCGACAGTCTCTTCATGTATTTTACGCTGCGTGGCCTCTCCCTGGCCGGGACGCTGCTTGACATCGGATGGTCGCTGGGCTTCACACTGGTGGGGGTCGCCGCCTCCGCAGCGCGGCGCACTGCAAACTCGGTCGCCGAGGACGAGGTGGAACGCGCGCCCGCGGTCTGGAAGTCGCTGCTGCCGTATGCGCTCCTGCCGTGCGTGGCCACCCTGGCCCTCTACACGCAGAACGCGCGGGGGCCTGCGCTGCTGCGTCACGGCGTCGTGTGGGGCGGCCTCGCCCTGGTGGGCCTGATCCTCGCGCGTCAGGTGCTGGCGATCCTGGAGAACCGGGAACTGAACGGGCGGCTGGAGGCGCTGGCGACGACGGACCCGCTGACGGGCCTCGTCAACCACCGCATTTTCCACAAGCGGCTGGCCGAGGAGTCGGAGCGCGTCCAACGAGAGGGCCGCACCGTCGCCGTGGTGATGCTGGATTTAGATAACTTCAAGTTCTTCAACGACGCCTACGGCCACACCGTCGGGGATGGCGTGCTGCGCCGGATCTCCGGCGCCTTGGCCGGGTGTACCCGTTCTTATGACACAGTCGCCCGGTTCGGAGGGGACGAGTTCGCCCTGATCATGCGGCACGAGCGAGGGGGTCAAGATGCGGAGGAGCTGCGTATGCACCTTTTGGAGCGCCTCTCCGAGCTGTCGTACCTGCCGCCGGGCTGTGAAACGCCGATCCCGCTGACAGTCTCACTCGGCGTCGCCCTGCTGCCGGGCGATGCCAGCACGCACTTCGAGGCGCTGGAGGTCGCCGACGCCCGCCTGTGTCGCTCCAAGACCGGCGCGATGGACCGGCCGGTAGACGCTCTTTGCCGGGATCTGGCCCACTCGGCCAACGGCTTTTCCATGCTTAATGCGCTCGTCACGGCGGTAGATAGCAAGGACAGGTACACGCGCCGCCACTCCGAGGACGTTTTGACCTACAGCCTCCAGATCGCCGAGCAGATGGGGCTGGACGCTCAAACGCGGCACACGCTCCAGGTGGCCGCCCTACTGCACGACGTTGGGAAGATCGGCGTCCCCGATGCCGTCCTGCGGAAGCCAGGGAAGCTCACCGAAGAAGAATATCAGGCCATCCAGCAGCACCCTGCGATGGGCGCGATCATCGTCGGGGCCGTGCCGGGCTTCGAGTACACTTTGGACGTGGTGCGCCATCACCATGAGCGCTGGGACGGCGAGGGCTATCCGCTCGGGCTGCATGGCGAAGAAACGCCGTTCCTCGCCCGCTTGGTCGCCGTCGCCGACGCCTTCTCGGCCATGACCATGGACCGGCCCTACCGGAAGGGGATGGATCGAACAAAAGCGCTGTCCATACTGAAAGAAGGGGCGGGGACGCAGTGGGACCCGGAGTGCGTGTGGGCGCTGCTGAGGACGTACTGCCCGGCAGAGGAACCGGCCCTGGCGGCTTGAGACAGCAAGCGGGAAGGAGAAGAGGGTAGGGACAAGCCCTACCCCTACAGAGTGGCAGCCGTGACGTTGCGGGCAGCCTCTACACCCGTTCGACTAGTCCTAGCCCGGCATCTATGAGTGCCTGAACCTTCGCTTGCGTCGTGGATTCGGCGTAGACGCGCACGATCGGTTCTGTTCCCGAAGCGCGCAGCAGAAGCCAGGCGTCGTTCTCGAACAGGAACTTGGTGCCGTCGGTGCGGTCTATCTTCAATACCTTCAGGCCGGCGATCTCGTCCGGGTTGTCTTCTTTGAGTGACTGGACGATGGCGGGCATTTTGGGCGGGGCGGGGTGCAAGTCCACGCGCTGGTACTCGTGCGGGCCGAACTCGGCCATCAGCTCGGCGATCTGCTCTTCCAGGCGCTTCTTGCGGGTCGCCATCGTTTCCAGCAGCAGCAGAGACATCAGGGGGCCGTCGCGCTCGGGGATGAAGCCCTGGACGCCGATGCCGCCAGATTCCTCGCCGCCGATCAAGACGTCTTCTTTGAGCATCCAATCGCAGATGTTCTTGAAGCCGATGGGGACGACGTGCAAAATCAGGCCGTATTTGGCGCAAAGCTTGTCAATCAAGGTCGTCGTGGAGACGGTCTTGACGACGCTGCCGTGCAGCCCCTTGTCTTCATAAAGGTGCCGCAGCAGGAGGGCGAAGATGCGGTGGCTGTCCACGAAGTTGCCGTCGGCGTCCATCGCGCCCACCCGGTCGGCGTCGCCGTCAATCGCCAGGCCCACGTCGGCGCGAGATGCTAAGACCGCCTCTCTGAGCGGGCCGAGGTTCTGGCCGATCGGCTCTGGGTTGATGCCGCCGAAGACGGGGTTCCGGTCCCGGCAGATCTCCTCAATCTCGACCCCCGCGCCGCGCAGGATGTCGGTCAAGTAGCCGCTGCCGCTGCCGTGCATCGGGTCGGCGACGACCTTAAAGCCGCCGCCGGCGATCTTGTCGAGATCCACCATGCCGCGCAGGCCGTCGAAGTAGGCGGGCCGCAGGTCGCGCGTCTCGATCTTCGCGGCGGCCTCGACGGGGACATCCACCGTGTACTGGCCTCGGTCGAGCAGAGCGTTCAGCTCTTTAACGATCTCATCTACCATACTGGGCAAGGCCGAGCCGCCGTAGCCGACCTTGATTTTCAGGCCATTGAATTGGGGCGGGTTGTGCGAGGCGGTGATCATGATGCCGCCCTTGGCGTTCGCTTTGTGGGCGTTGTAGGAGATGGACGGCGAGGAACAGGACTGGGCGGAAAGGACGGTCTTCAAGCCGGAATTCGCGGCGACCTTCGCGGCCTCGGCAGCGAAGTATTCCGACTGCGAGCGGTTATCGTAGCCGATGAAGATGGTCGGCTCGCCTGGCACGTCGGGCCGCAGGAAGTAGTTGACGACCGCCTGCGAGACGAGCCGGACGTTCGCGCCGGTGAAGTTGTCGGCGATGATGCCGCGCCAGCCGTCGGTCCCGAAGGTGATCTGCTGCTTGAGCGCCGCCGAGGGTGGCGTGTCCTGTTGGTCGGTCATAGGTGTGCAGTCTCTCCAGTTAAAGTGTTAAGCGCTTGATGCGCCAGATGGACGGATAGGACCGACTCGGCGCCCTGGTTGCCGTTTAATCCGTGCGGGGTGAGCGCGTCGGCCACGCTGCCCGTCCGGGCGTCGTAAACGGGCAGGCCGTGGAGGTTCGCGCCCTCGTACCAGCGGAAGGCGTCCCGAGCGGCCTGCTGGAAGCGAGGTTCGCCGGTCGCGTGCCATGCCTCGACGCAGCACTCGACTAGGGCACCCGCGTCCACAGGCTGCTGGTCGAAGCGCGCGGGTGCGTCGTCGGTCCGCAGGAACCAGCCGCGTGTGGTCAGGCGGGCGTTGCCCACCGGATCATAGCTGCCCTGCCCGTTGCGCGTCTTTTCCAGCAAGAAGTCGAGCGACTGGGCGGCAATCCGTGCGTACTTCGTTTCGCCGGGAAACAAGCGGGAGGCGGCGAAAAGTGCCTGGGGGAGCCGCGCGTTACAGTAGGTCATGCCGTCTTCGAACCAGTGCCATCCTTCGTCAGAGTTCTTCTCATAGGCGGCAGTTAAAACATCGGCGGCCTGCTTGAGCCGGGCGTCGTCGAGGCGCGCGGCGGCCAGCCCGAGGACGACAAAGGCGTGGGCGCGCAGATACCATGGGTTCAGCCCATCAATCGAGGGAAGGGAAAGGCGCAGCAGTGTCTCGGCCTGGGCGCGCGGCGCGAAGGGTGCGTCCACGGCGCGGGCGACGCCCAGGCCCCAGAGGGTGCGGCCGAATGAGTCGTTGCTGCCGACCGAGTCGAGCCAGTGGCCGTTCGCGCCACAAAAATTGTGGTAGCAGCCCGCACCCTTGCCCGCCGAGATGGCGGCCCTTTCGATGAACCGGAAGCAGGTCTGGGCGAGGCGGTCATAGAACTCCGGCTTCACCCCCTGCACCCAGTACTGCAGGCCGACGATCAGGCCACGCGCCTCGTCGTCAATGGAGTAGCCGTGGCGCCGGTGGGGGCGGTCCCCCTCGGCGTGCTGCCACAGGCCGATGCTAGTCAGCAGGGAGTCCAGGTGGCCGCAGCTCAACGTCCCCGGAGCTGGCGCGGAGGGGGCCTGTGCCCCCCGTTCAAGCAGCACAGTCATTGTGTCTCTCTCCTTGCCTAACCGGCGGGGACCAGGGCTGGGGCGGGCGCCCAGACCTCGCCTTCGCGGACCATGTCGCTCAGGCCGGGGATCGCGATCGCGTCCATCGCCGCCCGGTGGTTGACCCAGCGCTCGTTCAGCATCTCGGTGAACAGCTTCGTGTACTGGATTCCGACCGCCTGCCAGGTCATAGAGCGGCCGTACTCATACGCCTTGCGGCGCGTCTCCTCGTACAGCGCGTCGTCGGCGAGCAGATCTTCGATGATCTCGGACAGCTTCGCCGAGTCTCGGAAGGGGTATAGGAAGCCCCGGCCCTCGGCCAGCAGTTCTTCGGCGTACAGGTAAGGCGTGGAGACGATGACCTTGCCGGTGACCATCGCGTAGGCCAGTGTCCCCGAAGTGATCTGGTGCGGGTTGGCGTAGTAGGGCGTGATGTAGATGTCTGTCGCCAGCAGATAATCTATAAGTTCTTGCAGCGTCAGGTATTTATCCACGAACTTGACATTGTCTGTCAGCCCGAGTTCCTGGACCTGCTTGACCAGGCTTTCGCGATACCACTCGCCTTCCTTGCGCTTGACGACCGGGTGGGTCTGACCCAGGATGAGGTAGGTCGTGTTCGGTTCCTTCCTGACGACGTCCGGCATGGCGGCGATGGCATCTTCAATGCCTTTGTTTGGCGAGATCAGGCCGAACGTGGACAGGACGCGTCGGCCCCCCAAGCCCAGTTTCGCCTTGACGGCGCTTTCGGCATGGAAGGGGGCGTTGGGCGCCCCGTGCGGGATGAAGCGGATCTTGTCGGGGGCGATGCCGTAGACGTTCTCCAGCAGTTCGACGGCCTTGTGGGCCATGACGACGAAGCAGGAGGCGTGCTTCTCCATCTCCTTCAGGATACGCCGCTGCGGCTCGGAGGGGGCGGGCAGGACGGTATGCAGCGTGACGGCGACCGGCATGGTGACGGCCCGGACCAGGTCCAAGATGTACTCGCCGTGGTCGCCGCCGAAAATGCCGTACTCGTGCTGGATGGAGAGGAGGCTGACTCGGTGCTTGTCCAGGAGCTTCGCGGCGCGCACATAGTCCGCCCGGTTCTCCTTCTCGATGGTGTAGACGACCTTGCTGTCCGGGTGCGGCTCGGAGGGGGCGGCGTCATCCACCGCGAAGACGATGGACCGCCAGCCGGAGAGGTCCGTGGAGTTGACGACATCCAAGGTGAATGTGGCGATGCCGCATTCTTTGGGGGGATACGTCCCCACATAGGCGATCTTGTGACGCCTGGCGAGATTGGGGTAAGCGCTCATGGGCAATGGTGACCTCCTCGCGCAATACTTATGCGCGGTAACACAGCTTACGTTGCGCTGCCGAAAGATTGCCGATGCTGGCAACAGGTGTCGGTTGGCCGGAACGAGGGTCGGGTGGGGCGGGTCGCAGGCCGCATAAAAAGCAGCGCAACCGACTGTACATTAGAATTATAGCCGAAAATGAGGCCGTTTCAAACGCCGACGGGGAAGAGCAGTGAGGCAAACAGGGGAGCAAGGAGCCGGAGCGGCAGCAGAAAGCTCGCCCCGTCGCCGCCCAAATCCGGCATGGCAGGCACGCCTGGAGCGTGCGGAGTCAGGCCCTTCAACAGCGGCGAGAGCATTGCGGAAAGGATAATGCCGGCCACTATGTTGAGGACCGTCCCCAGCACGCTCCAGGCGATCGCCATCCAGCCGATCTGCGTTTTGCGCGGATCGTCCAGCATCAGGAAGACGATGCCGACCGGCAGGCCGATCCAGGGGAATATCAGCCCCATGGCGGCGGCGGCTTTGGGCGCCAGTGAGGACTCGACGGCGTATCTCGGGGCTGAAGGGTGCTGGGCGGCTACGATGCCTGGGAGCGGGCCTGGCATGGGCGAATTGGCGACCTCGGGCATTGCGGCCCCGGCGGCTTTCAGGGGCCGCCCGCACTGCCAGCAAGCCGCCGAAGCGGGGAAGTTGTTGGCGCCGCAGTAGAGGCAGCGTACCCGTCCGCTTTCTCCGGCGGCGTCATTTGTGTTGGGAGAGGGTGGCATCTACTTCAAATTCGGGTCAGTCGTCGGCTTGGCCGTCTCCGGGGAGACCGAGCGCCCGCCGCGCGTCGGCTGCACGGTCGTCTTGCCCAGGTTCTGGTCGTTCAAGTAGAACAGCAGGGCGGCCAGCAGGAGTACGACCAGGATGACAGCCCCGATCCGCAGCCAGTGGCCGGTCTGGTTGACCGGGATCACCGGCTCTTCCGCCGTCCCACCCACGCGCGTGTCCGTGCCGACGGCGTTGAATTTGTGGCCTCCCCCGAGAAATTCCGAGCTTTGCTTGCGATCTACCATAATAAGAGTATCCTACCCGAAGCGCCGCCGGAATCAGCCCGAGAAAGGTGAAACATTTCGTCCCACTGGCTGTCACAACGGGTGGATGCGATCTGTATGTGGAAAGGCGCGAATTTCCCCGATGAACTGGACTTTTTGGACACGGACCCCGCCGACCCTTTTAGACGACTGCGGCACGGTTGATCCCCTGCTTTCGGTGTACGCTGACGGCATGGCGGACGCCGACGAGACGCGGCGCGTGGAGGCACACCTGCCCGGCTGCGCGGACTGCCGCGCGTCGCTGGCCTGGGCGCGGGCAACACAGCGCGCCCTGTCGTCGCGCCCGGTCGCCGTCCCGCCCGCCGATCTCCGCGGCCGCATCGCCCTTGCCATCGCCGCTTCGGACGCCGCGCCCATTCCTGCTTTCGCCGTGCGCTCCGCCCGCGCCTTCGTCCTGCGTCCCGCCTTCGCCGCTGCTGCCGCTGCTTCAGTCGCGCTGCTGGGTGCTCTCAGCTATGGCCTGATGCACAGAGACATTCCTGCCGTCACTCCTCCCATGGTCCCGTCCCAAGTCGCCGTCGCGCCTCACGTCAGTCCTTCGCCGCTGCCCGTCAAGCCGGCAGCCGTTTCCAGTGTCAAGACGGCCATGCGCCGGCCGATCAGCCATCCGAAGCACGCCGACTTTGATCCTGCCTTAATGGCCGACAGAACGCCGCCCGAGGCGGCCTCACATCCGGCTGTCGTGAAGACTCGCGCCGCGTCGAAAAGCACTGCCCAGAGGACGGCTAGCATCACCCCCGCCTCTGCGCCGATCAAGCTTGCCATCATCTCAATCAAGAAGCTGACGCCGCGCACCTCCACTATAGGGACGATGGCGGCGACCACGGCTTCGACTTTCTCTTCTGAGACACACCACCCGCTGATCATCAGGCATGAGCCGAGGAAGCCGGAGACAATCATTGCCACGGTCCCGCATACGCCCACAATCTCGGCGCCTGCCTTGATCGAGAAGACGCCAATCATCACTCCAGATCCGGTTCCGACTGTCTCGGTCGCCAGCAGCAGCAACAGGGGACGCTTTCAGACGGCTGACATGATCCGGATTCCGACCAACCAAATCAAGAGCTTCACCCATGCGACGATCGCTAGGGCCAATGCAGGCATTGCATATACCGCGCGCAATTCGAGCACTGAAGGCATGGCATACGTCCCTGGCGTGTGGTCTCCAGCGAAGTAGAAATCTCGGCGAACTTTTTGCCGCCGGTTGCGTCTGAGAAAATACGCACCGGCGGCTTCTCTTTAGTCAACAGATATCCCCCCACCACATACAAAATGTGACTTGGGCACTGTCAACTTTTCATACCAAAAAGACTGAGCATGTCCAAGTCGAAACCTGACGCAGCCAAAAGTGGATTCACTCTGATCGAGCTGCTCGTCGTCATCGCGATAATCGCCATTCTCGCGGCGATCCTGTTCCCTGTCTTCCAGAAGGTCCGCGAGAACGCGCGGCGCATCTCGTGCGCTTCCAACATGAAGCAGCTCGCGCTGGCCGTCACCCAGTACACGCAGGACAGCGATGAGTTGATGCCGGGGATCACTTACGGTGCGACTGGGGTGAACACGGCGGGCGGGTGGCTCTGCTACTCCGCCTACAACCCGAGCACCTATCAGGTCGCGCAGGGCAGCTTGTACCCGTTCATCAAAAGTACCGGCGTGTTCGTCTGCCCCGATGACAGCGCGGGTCGGACCAGTGGAAACTCCTACGAGATGAACTCCTGCCTAGCTTCCTACAACAAGACCTATCCTGGCCTGTACCCGGGCAAAAGCATCGCGAACTTCGACAGCCCCTCCAACATCATGCTGTTCTGCGAGGAGATGGCGGGCGGCCCGAACGGGTCCGCAAACGACGGCAACTTCAACTTCGGCAACATGGGGACGACCAAAGGCGACGATATCTCGGTCCGCCATAACGGCGGCAATAACTTCGCTTTCGTGGACGGGCACGTCAAGTATTACGGCCTGTCCCCCGACCAGAAGACGGCCGACACGCAGGCCGAAGACCTGCAAGCGGGCCTGGACCTGAACAACACGGCGGGCGTTGTCCTCGGCACGACCGGCGTGAACGGGTACGGCGTCTGCGCGAACTAGCTCCGCCGATCCTCCCCTGCGCCCCGGCCTTTCTCGCACTGAGAAGGGCTGGGGCGTTTGTTTGTATCCCTGGGAACCCGTCACGCTTCTCAAAGTGTTCTGGCACGGGAGATGCAAGAAATGACCATGTATTTGCGGCGCCGGGCGGGCTTCTCCGCTGGCTTCCGCCGCCCCCCACCCGGCGATGCGGGCTGCGGGCATGACTATTTATGCGAGCTGACGGTCGGCGGCGAGATCGCCCCCGAGACGGGCATGGTGCTGAACATCAGGGACGTGGACGCTGTGCTGAAGGCGCAAGTCGTCGGCGTTCTGGGCGGGAAGCTGCTGGACGAAGAGGTTCCGGCTTTCCGGGACACGCCGCCGACACTGGAAAACCTGACCCGCCTGATCTGGGACCGCTGCCGGCCCGCCCTGCCGCCGCAGAGCGCCGTGGCCCGCGTCACCCTCTGGAGGGCGAACACGCTCCGGGCGGAGCTGTCTACGTTCTACGCTCCTGACATTTTGACACCTCATGAGGTTCCTATGCTGACCGTGACCCGCACTTACGACTTTTCCGCCTCGCACCGGCTGCACTCGCCGGCACTTTCCGATGAGGAGAACGCCGAGATCTTCGGCAAGTGCAACTGGGAGAACGGGCATGGGCACAACTACGAAGTCGAGGTGACACTGGCCGGCGACGCCGATCCGCGCACCGGGCAGGTGTGGGACCTGGACCGGCTCGACCGGATCGTAGATGAAGAAGTCTTGAAACCCTATGACCACAGGCACCTAAACTACGACGCGCCGGACTTCCGCGACCTGAACCCGACTTCGGAGAATCTGACCCAAGTGGTCTGGAACAACCTTGCGCGCCGGCTGGGCGGTGAGGACATGGGCAGCACGCATCTGTACCGGGTGGCGGTGCGCGAGACGGCCCGCAACTATTTCGAGTGCTACGGCTGACCAGCAATGTCCGCCTAGGAGGACACTGATCGTGAAACAACTGACGGAATCCGAGACACGGGCGCTCCAGAGCGTGGAAGTCCGCCCGACGCGTGAAGCCGCGCATGCCAATGGCAACGGAACAGGCCGGCCTAGCCAGGGGACGATCGAGGATCACTACCGCGATATGCTCGCCTTCGTCGGCGAAGACCCTGACCGTGAGGGGCTGCTGCGGACGCCGCATCGTGCCGTCGAAGCGCTGAAGTTTCTGACGCAGGGTTATACCCAGGACGCTCAGACCCTCTTGAACGGGGCGATTTTCCACGAAGACTATGATGACATGGTGGTCGTCAAGAACATCGAGTTCTACAGCCAATGTGAACACCACATTCTGCCATTCTTCGGCAAGGTCCACGTCGCCTACATCCCCGATGGCCGGATCGTCGGCCTATCCAAGATCCCCCGTCTGGTGGACATGTTCGCGCGCCGGCTCCAGGTGCAGGAGCGGCTGACGACGCAGATCGCCGACGCCATCGAGGACACCTTGCATCCGCGCGGCGTGGCTGTGGTCGTGGAAGGTTCGCACATGTGCATGCTGATGCGCGGTGTCCAGAAGCAGAACGCCACCATGGTGACGTCGCACGTCAAGGGCGTCTTCCGAACGGACCGGGCCACGCGCCAGGAGTTTATGGCACTGGTCAAAGGTGACGGCCCCCGCTGACCAGCCGGGGAACCGGCGGCAAGTCCGCTGTGTTCTTCTCGTGCAGGCCGACAAGGAGAAGAAAGCATGAGCGCAGCCCCCGCCATTTCTACCGCAGATTTTGACAAGCAAGTTTTAGAAGCCGAGACCCCCGTTCTGGTGGACTTTTGGGCCGTCTGGTGCGGTCCCTGCCGCACGCTCGCCCCCGCTGTGGATGCCGTCGCGGAGGAATATACGGGCCGTGCAAAGGTCTTCAAGCTGAACGTGGACGAGAACCCGGAGATTGCTGGGCGCTACGGAGTGCAGAGCATCCCGACATTGATCGTCTTCAAGGGCGGCCAGAAGGTCGCCGAGCTGGTCGGCGGTCAGAACACGAAGCAGACCATCGGTGCGGCTTTGTCCGAACACATTTAACAACCCCATCCAAAAATACTATGATCTGTACGAAGGAGAAGTCCGAATGAGCAACGCGAGCGCCGTCACGACGGCCGATTTCGAAAAGGAGGTCCTGAATTCCGAGATCCCCGTCTTGGTGGACTTCTGGGCGCCCTGGTGCCCCCCCTGCCGCGCCATCGGCCCGACGCTGGACGCGCTGGCCGAAGAATACCAGGGCAAGGCGAAGGTCGTGAAGGTAGACGTGGATGATGAGCCGGAAGTGGCCTCGCGCTACGGCGTCAGCAGCATTCCCGCCCTGCTCCTGTTCAAGGGAGGCGAGCAGGTCGGCCAGCTCATCGGGGCGCACCCGAAGGCAAGCATCGCCGGCCTCATCACGAAGGCCCTTTAAGAAGCAAGAAAACGGCCCCCGCGCGAAAGCGCGGGGGCCGTTTTTGTTCCGGGGGGTGGAGCGCAGGCGGATGAGCGAGCGGGTTACAGAGGGCAGACCAGGTCAGGGTGAACAAGGACGAGTGATTGAAATCACTCGCTCCGCTCAGATTTGTCCAAGGGACAAGTGAACAGATTTTCAGGAACGGCTGCTGGATGCCAATCTTCTGTCCCCTGGACAGGTCTGAAACGGAGCGAGTGATTTCAATCACTCGTCCTTGTTCACCCTGACCTGGTCTGCCCTCTCTAACCCACTGCTCACCGCCTG
>JANOOM010000519.1:0-8010 GCA_031421335.1 Armatimonadota bacterium | reverse complement strand
TTATTCATAAGAGTTATGCCACTCGCACGGGTGTTTTTGAGCGCCACTAGCGTCCTGAATTTGGTGAGTTCAGGGCGGGGAAAGAACGAGATTCTGGGAGGCGTACCGGAGGGTGCGGCCCAACCGGCTTTGGAAGCAGATAAGCATTGCCGGTATGATACCGTATTTCCCGCCGATGCGTTGCGCCCAGGATCGCAGTCAGTTCCCGGCGGGCACGACGGCGAGGTGCTGCGGGGCCGCAAGCAGGGGGATGCGGAAGGAGACGTGTCCCGATGGGTCGGCCCGGAGATGCGCGCGGACCGCGCCGTTGACGGACAGGGTGTACCCAGAGCCGGGGCGCAGCCCGCCGACCGAATGGGCGGCCGTCACAGGCGCCTTGGGACAGGACTCGGACCAGCGGCGCACTCCCGTCGGCGCGTCCGACCACGCTTCGACTGCCACATCCATGGGCGCCTCGGCGGAACGGGTGACCGTCAGGGCCGCCAGTGAGCCTTCTCCTGGGTAGAAGCGCAGCATGTCCCCCGACGCGGCGACGGCGAACGGGGCGGCATCGCGGGCCGAAAAACCGCCCACCGAGACGCGGGCGCCCGACGCTCCCAGCGCGACCTGGTACTCCTGCCCCCGCAACCCGTAGCGCAGGCGCGTGCCGTTCAGATCGGGCGTCAGGTGCGGCTCCAAATAGAGGCGGTTCCACTTGGGCCGGACGCCGTAGATGTCCCGGTACAGGCCGGCGACCGTCATGGCGTTGCCGGCCAGGATGTCGTCCCCGGCTCCAGCCTGGTCGCGGCGTCGGTAGCGCTGAAACGAGAGGCCGTCGCGCCCGTAGCGGGCCAGGACGGCGCGGACGTACTTCATGGCGGTGGCCGGGTCCTCCTGGGCATAGGCGCGCACGCCCATCTCACCCCAGCTCAGGAAAATATCGCCGTTCTCATAGGATGGGAAGGGGAAGGAGTTGTCCGCGCCCAGCCGCCGATGCATAGGCACCAGGTTCCACGGCCCGCCGTCGGCGGCTGCGATCTCCCGCGCCGATTCCCAAAAGTCATCCCGGAAGCCGGCCACCTCCCAGCCGGTCTCTTTTCGCAGGGACGCCCGCCAGGAACCGTCGGAGACCACGGGCAAGACGGTCCCGTCGTCGAGCGTGACCCGCAGACCCAGCAGCAGCCCGCACGGACCGCTGACGTTCGTGGCTTCCACGGCAAGGACGTGGCGGCCTGGCGTGAGCGCCGCCGCGACATCGTACTGACCGATCCGGTGCCAGTCGTCCCCCATTCCTACCGGACGCCCGTCCAGGAACAGGACGTACCTATCGTCCGCGCTGACCTTGAGTGGCGCGGTCACCACGCGCCGGCCCGCCGGGATCTCGAAGGAGCGGCGCAGCCGGCAGGTCTGGGCGGCGTCAGTCGCGGCCGGGTGCCAGATCCACTTCGCCGCCGACAGGCACGGGTCGGCCGGCGCTTTTTCCTCAAAGGGGTACACGCAGAGTGGCCAGTGAAACAGGTTCTCCCGCTGCATCTGCGCCTCCGTCTGTTGCAGGACCGAGCGCCGCCGCGCCGGGTCGTCGCAGAGGCCATAGGCGATGGCGCAGAAGTTGACGGGCAGGACCAGGTTGTCACCGTGTACCGAACCGTCCGTTTCTCGCCAGTAGGCGTACCACCCTCGGACCGGGTCCCAGAAGCCCCCGTCGTCCGTCGACCGGTTGAAGGCCGCCTTGAGCCTGACCCCGGCGGCGTGGTAGTGGGCCGCCGCCGCGGCGTCCCCTAGCAGCTCCTCACGCTGCGACCACTCGGCCAGGGCACCGTACAGCAGGGCATTGACCAGGGCATTCTTGCCGGACGCATAAATCGTGTCCAGCCAGTCGCTGCACTGGCCGTCGGCGGCCGAGCCGGTCATCATCTCGGCGAGGCCAGTTGCCCCTATGTCGCGGCGCAGCAGATAGTCCAGGGCGCGCTCGCAGGCCGACTTCTGCCCGCGCAGCCACGGCAGGTCGCCGGTCAGGTCGAACTCGTCGCAGACGCACAGCACATAGTCCGGCTGGGAGTCGAGCGTGTAGCCCCACACGCACTCATAGTAGCCCGACGGGCGGTAAGTGCCGGGCATGGCGTCGCCGCCGTCCTGGTGCCAGCGGGACAGCACGCGGCCGTCGCCCTGCATGGCCTGGTCGCGCTCCTGGTCTAAAGTGGCTGCCAGGTTCGCGGTGTAGCCGGGGTCGTCAATGGCCAGGCCGAGCAGTCCGAAGAACGGCTCGTGGAGGCAGACCCAGCCGGTGCGCCAGCCGTTACCGCCGACGAGCGCATCGTCAATCACGCCGTACCGCCCGACGGTGTTCAGCAGCTCGCGGACCGCAGCGCCATCAACGCCGCGCAGGTCGCCCCGGTCGTAGACGGCGTCGTAGTCCAGCGCCTGGAGCGTGTACTCGACCGACATGTCCCCGGCGGGGACCGCGAAAGGCGCCCACAGGTCGGAGGAGTCGGGCCGGTAGCGGGCGAGGTTGAGTCGGGGGTTGAGCGTTTCGGGGCTGACGACCGCGCGATAGGAAAAGGCGCCGTCCCGCTGATGCGTGAACTTCTGGCCGATGCGCGCCCCGCCCGCTGGGGTGATGGGCAGCGGGGTGATGCGGAGGCAGTCGTGGGCTTCCGGATTCCAGAAGGTGACGCCGCCGCTGCGGACGCCGTAGGTGGCATTCGGCGCTTCGAGGTACTTGCCCCAGGCCACGCCGCCGTCGGCGAGGAGGCCGCCCTTCCACGTCTCCATGCCCGCGAAGTCCCACGCTGGCATCGCCGCGTCCTCCAGGATGACGCCCGCGCCGAGTGTGCGCTCAATCCGCCAGGTGATGCGGTCCGGGCCAGTGTGGAAGGTCCACTTCTCGTGGACCCAGACGCCCTCGCCGCCGAACGTGATCCCGCTCACGGTGAGCGTACCTTTGTCCACGGTGACCACCGGGGATCTCTGGCAGGCCTGCGTCGTGTACCACCGGGGACCGACCTTGATGCCGCAGTAAACGCCGGCGGGGGCGAGGACGGAGCGGCCGCGGACGACGACCCGGTCGAGGACACACCGACCGTCGCAGCGCAGGCGCAACACGAGGTCGCGGTTCCCGTCGGCCACGGTGTATGTCTCGTGCGCGGCGTCCTGAACAACGGAGCCGGCTGCGGCCTGAGCGGCTCCGGGAGACCAAGCGGCGACCAGGACGAGGAACGCGAACAGGAATAAGCGTGCGGGGAGTGTGATCGGCATCCTCCCGTATTCAACCCCGCGGCCCGCTCCTCCTGCCATACTTTCCCGCCCACCGTGCTCCCCGCTAAGTTCGTCGGGATGGTCGCGTCCTGGCGGCCTCTCAATACCAAGGCGGCGGGGGCGGGAGGCGGTCCTGTTCCATGACGACCGTAGTGCCCTCCAAGCCCGTCAGGAGCCACAAGCGGTCCACGGTTTCGAGCATCATTTTCATGCCGTGGCCCAGGCTGCCGGCGGTCGTGTAGCCCTTGGCAAGAGCCGCACGGGGCAGGTTCTCCACGTTGATGCCCCGGCCCTGGTCACGCACCCAGACTTGGACGGTCCCCTCCCCGCCCGCGCGGACGCGGCCCTCGCCGCCGCCGGCGTGGACGGCGGCGTTCATGGCCGCCTCACTGACGGCCGTGATCAGGTCCTGCCAGCGGTCGTCGGACAGGCCCGCCGCCAGAGCCGCTCCCTTGGCGACCTGGCGCATCTCGCTCATGCCGGATGTCCGGGACAGGGGGATGGGGTCGCCGACGGGTGGAAGGGGGTCGGGCAGGTCGGCGGGCGAATCGCACAGGTGTAGGCGCCCCCCAGTAACGCTCGCCAGAACGTCGCGCAGAAAGACGCGCTGCTTCTGGTACTCGGCTTGCAGCTTTTCCTCGAGCCGGACGTGCTCTTCCAGGTGTTCGCGCACCTCATACTGCCGCCCCCGCGCCCCTAGCCCGGCCTGGACGGCGTGGACGAGGGTGGCGACGCGCAGGGGGCGCTCCAGCAGGGTGGTGCTGCCGAGCGCATCCAGAGCGTCGGCCAGCCTGCTCTTCCCGAGCGGTTCCCGGCCGCCGCTCGTCAGAATGACGACCGGCAGATCCGACCAGGGCGGCTGGTGGGTCAGGACCTCACGCAGCAACGCTAGGGCATCGGGGGTCAGGGCCTCGCTCGCAATCAAGGCCACGGCCGCGCCCGCCGCAATCCCTTCACACAGGGCGCCCATATCGGCGCAGACGGCTGCGGACAGGCCCGCGCCCTCCAGCACCTCGCGCGCGAGGGGGGCGTCGCGCCCGGTCGGGGCGAGGATCAGCACGCGCCGGGCCAGGGCGGCGTCGGTCGTTGTCTCAGTCGTTCTTTCGGTCGTTCTTTCGGTCGTTTCCGGGGCGTTAGTTCTCACGCGGAGGCCCCTCGGGTTCAACCGGGAGCGACCGATCATAAACGGGAACGCCGGTCAGAATGCCCCGGAAGGCGTTCAGCGGCTCGCCCACGCAGATCCCCTCCGCCCCGCCCATCGTCAGGCGCCGGATGGCATCCTCGTGCGGGCCAGCCCGGCGCTTGAAAACGGAAAGCGCTTTCCGCACCTCGCCGGCGAACTCGTAGTATCGGAACAAGAGCACGTTGTCTGCGAGATAGCTGACGTCCACGTCGCCCGTCACCGAGGCGCCGAGCATTCCGTGCTGGGTGGTGACCAGCAGGGTCGTGACCCCCTTCTGGCCCAGATAGGTCAGCAGCTCGTGCAGGTGCAGCAGCAGTGACCGCGTTTCCGGCATAGCGTTGGTGTACCCGGCCAGGCTGTCTATCACGACCAGGCGCACGCCGTCGTCTTCGACGGCACGGCGCACCCGCTGGGCGAACGCGCTGGGCGACAGTTCAGCCACGTCCACCGGCTGGACCGAGATCAAGCCCGCCGCCGCATGTTCGCGCAGGTCCATCCCAAGCCCCGCCGAGCGGGCGAACAAGGTGGACAAGCGCTCGTCGAAGATGTACATGGCGACGCGCTCGCCCCGGTCGGCGGCGGCGACCGCGAACCGGGTGGCGACGCTGGACTTGCCCGCCCCGGACGGCCCTATCAACAGCGTGGTCGTGCCTCGGTCTAATCCGCCCTCGAACATCGAGTCCAGGGCGGGCAGGCCGCTCTGGATCTGCCCCTCGATCGGGGCATCGCGGTACTCGGCGGCGACGAGGCGCGGGTAGACTTGCAGGCCGCCGGTCTCGATGGAATAGTCGTGCCAGCCCCCCCGGAAGCGCAGGCCGCGCAGTTTAGTGACCCGCAGGCGGTACCGCTCGGCCCCATAGTCGGGCGTCCGCCCTTCCAGCAGCAGGACACCGTGGCAGAGGCTCTGAAGCTGGATGTCGCCCTCCCCCATCGTCCGGTCGTCGAGCAGCAGCACGGTGCAGTCGCGGTGGGCGAAGTAGTCTTTGAGGGCCAGGACCTCCCGGCGGTAGCGCAGGGGGCTGCCGGCCAGGAGTTGGAGTTCGGAAAGCGAGTCCAGTACGAGCCGTTTGGGCTGGGCGCGCTCGACGACCTGGAGCAGCGCGCTGACCGTCTCCAGCAAATCCACTTCGTCGGAGTGGAACAGCGTGTGCTGTGTTTCGGGACTGAGCTGGATCGCCGGCAGGTGCTCATGGATGTCAATGTCGTCCGGTCCCCAGCCGTGCGAAACGGCGGTGGCGCGCAGTTCTTCGGCGCTCTCGGCCAGGGTGATGTATAGGCCCGGCTCCCCACTGGCCTGGCCTTGGCGCAGGAACTGGAGGGCGAGGGTCGTTTTACCGGTGCCGGGGAAGCCCTGGACGAGATACAGCCGGTTGCAGGGCAGGCCGCCGCCCAGAATGTCGTCAAGTCCCTCGATCCCAACCGCGGCTCGAGCGCCGTCCGTGTTCGGGCCATTCGCCCGGCGCGGAGATGCTCCCGCTGCGGCGGCATCGTTCTTATGAAACATATTCCTGCATTCCCATCTGAATCTTCGAGGTTCCCCTAAGTGTAAAGTTTTCCCCGAATGCTTTAGGGTTCAATCCTGCCGCCCAGCCCTCTGAAGAAGGGGCCGACGAAGCGCACCTGACCGGCGGCCGAAGCCCCCCACGCTTCGGTGACGGCGGCCGGGCCGGCGAACCAAAAGCGGCCCAGTCTGCGCCACCGCCCCACCCGGCGGACGGACACATCCCATGCCCCCGCCGCCGGCAGGGCGACCCGGCCACCCGGCGTGGAGCGGATGTCCCACGGCGCGACCCGGACGGAGGCGGTCAAGATCGGGCCGAAGGGGACCGGCAGACCCGGCGCGGCGGGCACTCGGAACAACCGGAACTGCGCGCTCGCCCGGCCCAAAAAGGCGGGCGGGACGTGGAGCGGCACGATGAACCGGCCCGAAGCGCCCGGCGCGGTGTCGCCGCCGACCGGCAGGGTAACGAAGCGTGGGCTGACCCAGTCCGGCCCGGATAGCGCGCTGCCGGTCCTGCCCCAAACGCCCAAATAGACAGGCCCGAGGGCGCGCCCGGCCGCGTCGGCGTCGGCGGGCCAAGGGTCGTCGCCGGTGTTCACCAGGAGGAACTCCGCCCGCGCCGTTTGGCCCGGATGCAGGACGAAGACGGGCGGGAGGGGACCAGGGCCACTCCGGGCGTCGGAGCGGACGAGTGCCATGAAGTAGCCCCAGTCCCAATACGGGCCAGGGTCGGTGTGACCATTGCGCCCGCCGAAGTGGCCGGGGTGTGCCGAGTCGGGCACTTCGAAGTGCCCGATGATGTGAGTACGGTCGCGCGGGATGGCGTAGCGTCGGGCGATAGCGCGGATGAGGCGTGCCGAGGCTTCGTATTCGACCGCGTTGAAGAAGCCGGGCCGGTACGCATAGCCCGCGTGTTCAATGCCGATGGAGCGGGCGTTTGTGGGACCATCGCCTGCGTGCCAGGCGATGTCGCGCTCCCGGACCATCTGCGTGACGCGGCCGGTCTCGCCGTCAACGACGTAGTGCGAGGACACGCGCGCCGCGCTGTCCTGGAAGTGGCGCACCGCGTCGGGCACGGTCCCCTCAATGTCGTGGATGACGATGCGGTCTATCGGCTGGGCGGGCGAGGGGCGCGAGGACGGCCAGAAGTTCGCGGGCGAGGCCGGCGCCCAGACCGCGCCGGGGTAGTCGGGCGTTTCCGCCACGGCAGGCAGCGGCGCGTCGGCGGGGGCAGACGCCGGGAAGAGCAAAAGGAAGAACAGAAGGAAGAGCAAAAGGAAGACGATCCGGGGACAGGTGAGCATCGCCTAGAGTTCGCCGCCACGCCGCCCCCTTCCTGCGCGCGGGCGGCGGGAAGAAGGCGGATTGCGGAGCCATCCGGGGACAGGATGCTGATAAGCGTACTCAGGTTCAGCGTCGCCTTTCCATGGCTCACCGGGACGCTGCCACCGGGAACTTTGAGGTTACTGAGGTTTTTGTAACCCAGCATTAACCGGCGGGGCGATTGATTCAGCCCGCGCGGGGAATAACGAGGTCTGTGACGTCGGTGAGGGCGACACAGGCGATAGCGGAGCGGAAACGAGCAGGGGCCGGGGGCAGAAAGCGCCCCCGGCCCCTGCTTTGTCGGGTATTATAGACAGGCCACGAGGCCGGAACCCCCATGGTCACCATCTACCACAACCTGGACCCTGACGCCGGGCAGCAGGAGCGGCCCCAGCCGCGCTCCTTGGAGCTTGCCGGCATCGTTCACGACACCAATGACCCGGCGGAGGCGTTCGACCGCGTGATCCACCGGGACGGCGAGAACTGGACCGACGGCGCCCAGGTGACGGCTTTCGGCGACCGGCGCGGGCGACGCTCCTCACAGGAGGGCGACGTGTTCGTCGCGGGCGATGGCTCGGCCCATCTGGTGCTGCCGCTGGGCTTCCGCGACCTGCCCGGCCTGCACCTGCCGTTTCTGGCTTGAAGAACCGTCTGAAGGCCCCTGAGCGGGCGGTTGAAACCGCGCCAACAAGGTCACAAAACCTGCCTCCGCAGGTTAAGATTCGGACTCGGATCTGAGTCCGCGAAGGCGGACTTTGTGATTTTGTTG
>JANOOM010000518.1:0-3360 GCA_031421335.1 Armatimonadota bacterium | reverse complement strand
ATATTGGCGAACGCCCTCTTCCGCAAGGGCGACCTGAACACCAAGTTCCTCGCCACCTACGTTGACTCGTAACGGCGCCCTTCTGCATGCTTTTCGGGTATCATATCGCCGAAACTCACGGAGGAACACGCGATGCCTTTCTGGCCCGGCGATAAGTTCTCAGAGATCGCCGACTGGTGCGGCATCGTCGGGCTGCTTGTCACGGCGTTCCTTACGGTCACTGCCACTCAACTAAGGCAGCGGTTCAAGCATCAGGATGCCCTCAAGGAAGACCTCGCCGTGGTCATTGATTATTGCTCACGTTTACTCGATGTTATCCCCGACTATACCTCCTCAGGCGTTATAATCGAGGGACATATCGCTTGGGTTGAAGGTAAGTTAGGGCGTCTGAAAAGTAACATGAAGAAGAACGATCAGGACACCGTCAATGAGGTGCTGATCGCCATCGCTGAATACCGAAAAGCTCGCAGTGAGCAAAACCTTGTTACCGTGTTCTCGCGTATGAAGAAGCTGGCGGCAGAACTTGAAAGTCGTGTGAGGGAACTACCATGGGAAGCCTAGAAACATCACTCAGCCAGCAGCAACAGAACGAGGAGCAGCCCGACGCCCAATGGGTTGAAGCGATAGACAAGATCGCTCAACTGACCCGCGAAGGCACGATCAAATGGTCCGCGGTTGAGGCAAGCGCGGTGAAGGCGCTCAGGCAAATCGTTATCTCCGCATACCAGGCTGAGTTTGAGGGGAAAACTATGCTGCTGCAAGAAACGATGCCAGAGGCACGGGCAGTCACTGGTCTTGGAATCGCAACAGACTCTGTTGCCGCTTCTATCAATGCGATGATTGGTCAAGCCTCGTCTAATCAGAAAACTTTTTCACTAAGAATTGTGGACGACAATAAAAGTCCGCTCTTTGTGTTCCCCAACGTGCCGAACGTGGTGGAGCTTATGGCAGCTATTAAGTATCAGCTCGCCGACATTGACAGCTTCCTCGGCTCTCTGCGAGCCTATGGGACAACCGGGCGAGTCGGATCGGGTTCGAAGTAGCGGTCTGACGATAGATCTATCGTGCTGAGGGCCGAGCCTTGCCCCCACAACTCCCCATCATGCCCAAGCCCCGCCGCCGACCCATGCGCCGCCTCTCCGACCTCCCCCGCCTCGTCGTCCCCGGCGCGGCGGGGCTTTCCCTCGCCCTCAGCGTCTGGGGCTTCGTCCACTTCACCCGCATCGCCCTCTTCAAGCAGGCCCACTTCGCCCCCGACTCCGTCCACCCCGATGACGGCTACGCCGCCGGCTGCCTCTTCCTCGGCATGACCGCCCTCGCCTTTCTCCTGCTCTCCCTGCGCGACCCGCCCCCGATGCACTGGCGTAAGCCGCGCCGCCGCGCCCACCGCCAAACAGCCCGGCGGCGAAACGTGCGGCCTGGACCGTCAAAACCGGCGCGGCGTTCGGGTACAATAACCCCACGATGACACCTGACGGCACGAACACACACTCCGAACACCACCCCCACGGCGAGAGCCGCAATACCCGCCGCGAGGCCCGCGAACTCGCCATGCGGATGCTGTTCCAGCTCGACCTGGGCAAGCAGCCCACCGATGAGGTCATTGAAGCCGCCCTCGGCCAGTCCAAACTCGAGGGCGCGAACCGCCTTTATTCCGAAGAACTGGTGCGCGGCACTTTAGAGCACCTCGCCGAGATAGACGGCCGCATCACCGCTCTGACCCCCGACTGGACCCCCGACCGGCAGGCCGCCGTGGACAGAAACCTGCTGCGCTTGTCCACCTACGAGCTGCTGTACCGCCCCGATGCCCCCGTCGCCGCCGTCGTCAACGAGGCCGTTGAACTCGCGAAGAAGTACAGCACGGCCGACTCGGGCCGCTTCGTCAACGGCGTCCTCGGCGCCCTCGCCCGCCAGCCGCGCGGCGAAAGCGAGCGCGTTGCTAGCCTGGAGCTGGAAAGCGGGGATACTGGCGCGGAGGGCGAAGGCCATGACCAGCCCTGACCCGCGCGCCGACTGCCACTACGAGATGCGCCCCCTCGCCATGCCCGAGGCCGAGCTGATCGCGAGCTGGGCGGCCACCCCGGACGATGCCCACGCCCTTTCCAACTCCGACGAGTTCCCCCTCAGCGCCGACCAAGTCGCCGCCTGGACCTATGAATCCGACTTCGCCTTCACCCTGCGCCGCGACGGCGACCTCGCCGCCTACGCCGAGATCGTCGAGGACACCGTCGAGGGCGACGTCGAAATCCAGCACCTTCTTGTCGCCCCCGACCTGCGCGCGGCGGGCGTCGGCCGCGCCTTCCTGCTGCGCCTCTGCCTCTTCCTGGCCGCCGACCGCCCCTACCCGGAGGTCTGGCTGCGCGTCGGCCGCGACAATGTCCCCGCCGCCGCCTGCGCCCGCGCCGCCGGATTCGAGGACGCTCCTAACATGTCCGGCCCCCGCTTCCGCTGGCTCAGGAAGAGCCTCCGGCCCGAGGGGGTGGCAAGCGAATGACACACGCCCGATGACGCGGCAGAGATCCGGTCCCCGTTTTTTCCTTATCTCCCGTCCCCTGGGCGACGAGCTTTTCGGTGCCATGGGCTTCAACCCGTGGCGAGTGCCATCATGATCCTATCCGACCGCAGCATCAAAGAATGCGTCGCCGCCGGGCGCATCGCTATTACCCCCTACGACGAGTCCCTGGTCCAGCCCGCCTCCGTTGACATCCGCTTAGACGGCCGCTTTCTGGTCTTCCGCAACTACAAATACTCGTGTATTGACCCCAAATCGCCCCAGCAGGACCTGACCGAGATGATCGAGGTCGGCGATGATGAGCCGTTCATCGTCCACCCTGGCGAGTTCATCCTGGGCAGCACCGTCGAGCGCATCGGGCTTGGCAGCGACATCGCCGCCCAGCTCGGCGGCAAGTCCAGCCTGGGCCGCCTGGGGCTGATCGTCCATGCCACCGCCGGATTTATTGACCCAGGCTTCGAAGGCAGTGTCACGCTGGAACTCTCAAACGTCGCCAACCTGCCCATCCGCCTGTATCCCGGCATGAAAGTCGGCCAGATCTCGTTCTTCGCCATGACCACGGCCGCCGACCGGCCTTACGGTCATCCATCCCTGGGCAGCAAATACAAAGGCCAGGCCGTGCCGACGGCCAGCCGGATGCACCTGAACTTTCCTACCGAAGAGGACGCCAAATGACACTCCAAGACAACCAGGTATTACAGCGGGATGCCGACGGCACCGCCCGCGTCACCCTCGACTCCGGCGAAACCCTCGCCCTCCCCGCCGGCGGCCCCCACGAGGCCGGCGGGGCGAAGAACATTCTCGCCGGCGACCTCTGGGTGCTCGCCGGACAAAGCAACATGGAGGGG
>JANOOM010000517.1:0-6147 GCA_031421335.1 Armatimonadota bacterium | reverse complement strand
CTTCCCGCTCACCGTCGGCAGCGGCGGCGCGGGGAAGAAGCCATTGTTACACGAGGCCGTCACCCAGACCGGGACAGCAGAGGGGGCGGGCATCAGGGTGGTCCTGAGAACCGGTCGGGAGACCGCGGCCCAGACCTAGCTGCCCGGCGACCCCTGGTGGCGGTCCGCCGAGCGGGACGGGCTGAGAAAATCGAGGCTGGTAGTCAGCAAGCAACGGCCCGCACATCAGGTAGAATAAAGGCCATGAGCATCAAGGCAGCAGCGCGAACGGAAGCAGACACGGCACTCCGTCAGGAATGGCTGGACACGGTGGCTGGTCTCCAAGACCAGATCAAGACATGGGTCTCTTATGAACCGGGATGGTCTACGTCCGCAGGCGAAGACCATCATATCGAAGAAGGCGCGCTCGGCACCTATATCGCTGCTGACATCAACATCAGCACGCCGAGTGGGAGACTAGTCTTGGAGCCTGTGGGGCGAAACTACCCTGGGGCCGGCGTCATGGAATTATATGCGTGGCCGACTCTTTATCGCGTCCGACTGGTCCGTGATGGGATGAACGGCGGCTGGCGAGTCCGCACTGACTCAGGTATTTTCCTGCGCCAAGAATGGAACCGTGAGAACTTCATTACTCTCGTGAATGATCTGCTAGCCGCCGACGCATGAGCAACATTTACATCCAGCGGCTACGCATCATTCAGATGGAGTTCAACTCAGCACGCGAGGCCATCAACTACGTCCGACGTAACTGGCAAAAGCATGATCTTCATGCAGAGTTCATTCGCCTTAAGCCAGCCCATTTTGAGGAAGCCGGGCGCAACGTGGAGGTGACATATTTCGTCCGCTTGTATGCTGAATTCGAGGGCATCCTGAAAGACCATCTGGCGACGAACCATCCGTCCGTCGTGGTCCCCGACAAGCCGAAGGTGGACAAGCTGATAAGCCTGGTGACAAAGGCGGAGGGCTTCACAGTAGACCCGGCCTTGCGCGGGAAGATGGATGCGGCGCGTGATTATCGCAACTCCATCGCTCATCGGGTCCGGGCCTCTGCGCCGTCAGTCACCCTTGTGGATGCATTGTCAAGCTTCAATCGCTTTCTTGCCAAGCTGCCCGAACCACTCACATGATTTTGCGATAACGAACCTCCTGAGAACTAACCTATGACCCAGTATGAACCCGTCGTCGGCATGGAATGCCATGCCGAGCTTTTGACCCACAGCAAGATGTTCTGCGGCTGCGCCAACGAGTTCGGCGGTGCTCCCAACACGCGGACCTGCCCCGTCTGCCTCGGGCTGCCCGGCTCCCTGCCCGTGATGAACCGGCAGGCCGTCCTCCTCGTCCTGCGGACGGCCCTGGCCCTGCACTGCGAGGTGTCCCGCGACTGCCTGTTCGCGCGCAAGAACTACTTCTATCCCGACTTGCCCAAAGGCTACCAGATCTCGCAGTACGAGGACCCAATCGGCAAGTCCGGCTACCTCGACATCACCCTGGAAGACGGCCGCTCCAAGCGCATCCACATCCGGCGCGTCCACCTGGAAGAGGACACCGGCAAGCTGATCCACGCGGGCGGCAACGAGAGCGAAGTGGACTACAACCGCAGCGGCGTCCCGCTAATGGAGATCGTCACCGAGTTCCCGCCCGACCTGACCTCGGCAGACGAGTCGCGCGCTTATTTGGAGAAGCTGCGCTCCATCCTCGTTTACCTCGGAGTTTCCGACGGCAAGATGGAAGAAGGACACCTGCGGGCGGAGCCAAATCTAAGTATCCGGCCCGCCGGCACAAACGGCGTGGGGACCAAGACCGAGATCAAAAACCTGAACTCGTTCAAATCGGTCTACAAGGGCATTGGCTACGAGGTCGAGCGGCAGTCCGAGCTTTTGAACACGGGCGGCGTCGTGCGCCAGGAGACTCTGGGCTGGAACGACCTGCGCGGCGAGACTTATCACATGCGCTACAAGGAGGAAGAGCAGGAATACCGCTATTTCCCCGAACCCGACCTGGTGCCGCTGCACTTCGAGGACGCCGACATCGAGGCCGTCCGCGCCGCCCTGCCCGAACTGCCCGACGCCAAGCGCGAGCGGTTCACGACCCAGTACGGCCTCCGGGACTACGACGCGGCCGTCCTGACCGCTTCGCGCCCTGTCGCCGACTATTTCGAGTCGGCGGCAGAAGGCGCGGACGCGCGGGCCATCGCAAACTACGTCACTGGTGACCTCGCCCGCCTCCTGAACGCTTCGGGGCAGGAGATCGGGGAGTGCAAAGTCACGCCATCTGATCTGCGCGCCTTGATCGCCCTGCGCGACGGCGGCGGCATCACCAACAACACGGCCAAGGCCGTCCTGGACGAGATGTTCCAGACCGGCCAGACCGCCCAGGCCATCGTGGACGCGCGGGGCCTCGCCGCCGTCTCCGACGACAGCGCCATCATCGCCGAGGTGGACCGCGCCATCGCCGCAAGCCCCGAGATCGTCGCCCGCTTCAAGGGCGGCAACGAGAAGAGCAAGAACGCCCTAACCGGCCAGGTGATGAAGGCATTAAAGGGCCAGGCCCGCCCCGACGTGGTGAACCGGCTGATTGACGAGCGACTGGCGGCCTTGTGAGGCATCGGAGCGACTGATGAACGCCGTTATGGGGCGTATCGCACCCCATGACTCTGGCTGAGTACCAAGTTAACCCCAGTCTTGGGTTGAAAAATGGGCGTTAGCCATCAACGACTGCCAATTGTAGGGTCTGCACCGATGTTCGTCTTTATGCTAATTTACTCCACGGTTATAGGCATAAAGACTAATATTATACTTTCAGATACAAAAACACTCTTGATGACAGGGGATGCTGTAGTTGACGCAGTTTCAACCTAAGACGGGTGTTATCTTAGTGCATCCGAAACGAAGAAGCGTGTTCGATGAGAACTACACATGGTATGTGCCGGAGAATAATGGGGTGTTGCGGTACGCGCTGTGACCACTCTGCATGGCTTCCAAAGGGCCTCTGATCCCAGCCTGCATTGCAGCCGACCGAAAACGCGCCATGCCTAACGCCCGGAATAGTGGCCAAGGTTATGCTACTCCCCGACAAATTGCACTGGCTCCTCTTCGCCTCCAGCGACCGCGTGCTGGTCGCGGTCTCGGGCGGGCCGGACTCGCTCTGCCTGCTGCACGTCCTATGGGCGGAGCGCAAAGTGCGCGGGCTGGCCGCCGTGGAAGCCGCCCACCTGGACCACGGGCTGCGCGGGGAAGAGTCGGCGGCGGAAGCGGCTTGGGTGAGCGGGTGGTGCGCGGAGCGCGGCATCCCCTGTCATGTGGGGCTGGCGGACGTGGCGGCGTTGGCGGCGGAGCGCAAAATAAGTAAGCAGGAGGCGGCGCGGGCGGCGCGGTATGCCTTTCTGGCGACGGTCGCCGCCGAGTCTGGGGCGGACAAGATCGCGACGGCGCACACGCAGGACGACCAGGTCGAGACGGTCTTGATGAACATTCTGCGCGGGACCGGCATGGACGGTCTGCGCGGCATCCCCGCCCGGCGCGGGGCGTATGTGCGGCCCCTACTCGACATCTCGCGCGCTGAGATCGAGGACTACTGCGTGGTCCATGGATTAGAGCCGAGGCGCGACCCGTCCAACCTTTCCCCCGACAACTACACCCGCAACCGTGTCCGGCTGGAGCTTTTGCCGATGCTCGCGCGGGACTACAACCCCCAGATCGGCCCCGCCCTGCTCCGGCTGTCCGAGATCGCCGGGCGCGACCTGGATTATCTCAAGGTGCAGGCGGGGGCCGCGCTGGCAGAGGCGACACGCGAGCGGGATGTTTTCCGGTTTGTCTTAGACCGGCCCACCCTGGCAGGTCTGCATCCGGCGTTGCTGCGTCACGTCCTGCGCGGGGCGATCCTCTCCCTGCGCGGCACAGCAGAGGGCATCAGCCATGAACACATCGAGCGGACTTGCCGGGCCGTCGCCGCAGCCACGCCCAACGCCTTCGCGCTGGACCTGCCCCACCCCCTTTGTACCCTCCGCGTCGCCGGCGAGACGCTGACGCTGGCGCTGGCGAACGTCTCAGCCAGCCTCGCCGATGTGGCCGTCTCCCTGCCCGTCCCAGGCAAAGCCACCATGACAGGGACGGGATGGGTCGTGAGCGCCGCTTTTGATTTCCTCCCCGGCTCAGTTATGTTGGATGCTGACGCTGTTTCCCCGGATGCCCTCACGCTCCGCAACTGGCGACAGGGAGATCGCATTGACCCGCTTGGCATGGGCGGGCGACGCAAGAAGCTCAGCGACATCTTTTCCGACGCCAAAGTGCCGCGCACTCTGCGCCGCCGAGTCCCGCTGGTCACGGACGCGCGGGGAATCGTCTGGGTCGTCGGCCACTGCATTGCCGACCGGGCGAAAGTGACGCCGGAAACGCGTGTGCGCTTGTTTCTAGCGGCTCACTTAGAGGACGAAGCAGGAAACGGGCCGGGCGGCGGGGAATAAGTGGACAGAAAACGCTACTCATGCCCTATTGTTATCAGAGAAACCGCCCGCGACAGGCGGCGGGCGGCTTCACGCTGATCGAGCTATTGGTCGTCATCGCCGTGATCGCCATCCTTGGCGCCTTCCTGTTCCCAGTCTTCGGGAAGGTGCGCGAGAGCGCCCGCCGGACGGCCTGCCTCAGCAACCTGAAGCAGGTTGGCCTGGCACTGGCCCAGTACACTCAGGACAGCGACGATGCCATGCCGCCCATCGCTTATGTTGACGGCGGGGAAACGGTGACCTGGCGCCGGCTTTCCTTCGCCTATGCGAAAAGCGCGCCGGTATTCGCCTGCCCATCGAACTCCTACAACGGCGCGTCCGCGCTGGGCGATGGGGACCAGTTTTTCGTGTCCTACGGCGCGAACGAGAGCGCGTTCTCGTCGAGCACGGCGACCGTCGGGCTGGGGCAGATCGAGAACCCGTCCAGCGTCTTTCTCGTCGGTGAGAGTGATGGTGGCGGGTGGAAGCTTCCTAACCCACCGAACCCGCCGCTGGCCGACCCAGACTGCGCCGGGTGCGACGCCCCGCAGGCTGGCTCCCATACGGACCTGTTCGCCGGCCACTTTTCCCGCAGCAACTGGCTGTTCGCGGACGGCCACGCCCGCGCCCTGCGTCCGACACAGACCTGCGCCGGCGGAGACCTCTGGGATCTGGACCGCAGCAACGCCGACCTGCCCTGTTCCCCAGCACTGGTAATATCGCTGCGGGACAATGAGGAATACTGGACTCGGGGGAACGCACCATGAGCATGATCTACGAGTGTCCGAGCTGCCATACGCCCCAAGCGGCCGGCCGGACCACCTGCCGCTACTGCGGGGAGGAGTTCGACAGTGCCGTCCCCGAGGACGCCTTCCTTCCCGATGGGACTCCCGCCGAACCGGCTCAATCCGCCCCAGTCATGGCCGCCCCGGTCATGGCCGCCCCGGACGAGCCAATTGTCGAAGGACCGGCAGACTTGGAGGCTGAGGCCGCCGGAACCACCGTCCACGAGACGCCCACCGAGGCCGCCGTGGAGACGGAACCTGTGGCGGTCGAGCCTGTGGCAATCGAGCCTGTGGCAATCGAGCCTGTGGCGGTCGAGCCTGTGGCTCTGGAAGCGCCGGCGAAAGAAGCAAAACCCCAACCGCTCCCGGTGGATATGGGTGCCCCACCCCCGGAGGTCGTCCCGCTACCCCCGGCGCCCAGCGAGACTCTGCCGTATCAATCCTCGCCGTACAGAGTGCCGGCCGCTCAGTCCGCCCCCACTTATGCCGAGGAGGCCGAGGCGGCAGAGAGAGAAGCGCCCGCCCTACCCTCGCCGCCGCTCAGTCAGGCGCTGACGCGGGCGCTGTTGATCGCCGCCCCTATCGTGTTCGTCTTCGTCCTGGGGGCCGTCTTCTTCGCGCGCAGCCTGGAGTCGGGACCGGATACGGCCCCCGCCCCGATGCCCGCTGCCGTCTCGGTGCCCACGAACACTGTCACGCCCTCGGGGGCGCCCGCCGTGCCCCCTTACATCTTGAATGGGGCGGGCGCATCCGCTGGGGCCGAAGCCGATCCCCACGCGAGACACCGTGTGGGCCGTTGGGAGTCCCAGAGGCGCGACTACTTTGTGTTCATCGTGAACGTGCCGGGCACGCGCGGCAGCGCCACCGGCGGTGGGCCGGTGG
>JANOOM010000516.1:0-1538 GCA_031421335.1 Armatimonadota bacterium | reverse complement strand
AGGCACGGGGAAGGAAGGGCAGGCACGGGGAAGTAAGGGCAGGCACGGGGGCCTGCCCCTACGCGCCTGCCCTGGGTAGGGGCACCCCCCCGTGGGTGCCCGTCCCCTCTGCTTCCTCTCTGCGCTTCTTCTCTGCTCTTCCTCTCTGCTCTTCCTCTCTGCCCTCATCCCCCCACAGCGGGCAGCCCCAGATACCCGCGTATCCACGGCTCGTCGGGGGCGATGACCTTGCCCGAGACGAGGTCGGCGATCAGGCGGCCCGCCATCGCCAGACGCCCGTCGTCCAGCGCGCCCAGGGCGAAGCGGGGGCACGGCACGGCGGGGCCGAAGTTGTAGCGGATCAGGGGGGCGATGAGCTGGGCGCCGATGACGGTTTCTTCTAGATCGCGCTGGATCTTGTGCAAATAGAACATCAAGACGTCTTGATGGACGCTGCCCAGGGCGAAGGTCGCGCCCGACCCGCTGCCGTCGGTCGTCAGGGTCTGGCCCAGGATGCTTTTGGCGATGGCGCGGTCGTGGTACTCGACGGCCTCTAGAAAGCCCGCCGGGGCAGCCCGCGCGGTTTCGAGCAGGCCCAGATGCATGTCCGAGGGCAGGACGATGGCGCTCTCATTGTGGACCTGGGCGACGAGCGACAGGAGCTGCCGCTGCTGGTCAGCCCCATAGCCGCGCTCGGCATCGTAGGAGCCGGTGACGGTGGGCAGGCCGAACTTTTCGAGGTATTTGGTCCACCAGCGCAGAAGCTGCTGCTTGGCGAGCCAGGGCTTGTAGGCAGCCCGCAGGTCGCTCTGCCCCCAGGGGTTCTCGTAGCGGGGCATGTAGCTGTAGCGCAGGAACTTGTCGGGGGGGTAGCAGTCCCCCAGGACCCCACGCAGGGCAGTGACGTTGCCGTACTCGTCGGTCTCGAAGGAAAAGCCGTCGGGGTTCTTGCTTTTGAGCGCGGCCAGCCCGACCAGACCCGCGTCCGCACCGCTCTCGTTCATCCGGTAGACGATCTCGACGAGCGAGACGCCCAGGGACAGCGCGTCCAGAACGTCGTGCAGGGCGTCCAGCAGGCCCCCGCGCACACCTGTCAGGGCGGAGCGGATGAAGGCAGCGACGGCGAGGTCCTCGGGCGACTCGGAGGCGGCGTGGACAGACCAGCCCTGCGACAAAACGGCGAACGTCTTGGTGTTGAGGCAGGCTTTGACCTGGGGGTCCAAAAGCATCCGGCGGTAGACGGCATAGCCGCCGGGCAGGCCGTCGTCGGGCAGGGCGAGGGCGGCCGTCATGCCGAGCAGGGACGCGCCATTCGCAGGGGCGGACTCGCCGAAAGGCGGCTTGGGCAGCGCACTGGGCGGGGCGTCGGGCGGACGCTTGAGGAAGGGCAGGGCAAGTTTCATGGTGGGGTTCTCCTGTGATCGTGGGCGGGACCCACCCCGTCGCTGTCGCGCCGGGGTGGGTTCACAGCCGCACCGCCAGCACATACACGTCGGTCGTTTCGGCGCTCAGGACGTGCGTCGTCACCAGGCGGCTGCCCGGCCCGTGGCCGCCGAACG
>JANOOM010000515.1:0-8355 GCA_031421335.1 Armatimonadota bacterium | reverse complement strand
CCGATCTTGAACATCTTGGTGCCGCAGACAGGGCAGATGCCCTGCGTGGCGGGCTTGCCGTTCTTCATGGTCACTGCCACCGGGTCCTTCACTTCACGCTTTTCTTTGCACTTGACACAATATGCCTCCATGTCTTCTCTCCTTTGATGTCGTTGGGTTGTTGTTCGAATGTTCGAGTACGCTTCCAGGCCTGGTCCGTTGTGGCAACGCCCTTGGCGCGAAGCTTGCTCGTATTAGTATACCCGCGGCGCCAGGCGCCATAGTTTGTGCTTGATTGGTGTTTCCGCGGACGAAGCGGTCAGCCAGTAGCCAGCTATCCAAAGGAACGGGCCAGCGACCCGTGGCATTAGCCCTGCTGTTCAGGATGGGGGGCTTATGCAAGAGGTTTGTAGGCTTCCGGCACCGTGCGATACCCACAGGGAGTGTATTGTGCCTCCCCGATAGCCACGTTTGCAGACTGGGTGCCACTCCTTCTTGAGTGGCACCTGGTCCGGTGGTCTGCGGTTGACACTCCTTACAGACTTTTCTTACAGACGTGGTATAATCATTTCAACAAGGCACCAGGGGGCGAATGATGGCGACCAGGCCGGTAGAAAAAATGATGAGGAACGCGCCCGGCGCGAAAACAGCCGGGGGACGGCGTGATAGCCCCGATCTTCAAGTCAGCCCCGGACGCCAGACGCGGATCGAGGAGTGCGTGGCTATGCTCCGGCGGGAACTCCAAAGGAGCGATCCGGCGGAGCTGGATGGGACACTGGCCCTGTTCCAGGAGGTCCTCCGGCGCCCAGCCCGCCCCCGTCCGTCAGCCAAGGGTGATCTGGCGCGCCGGCTCTCTGGGGGGCGCACGTACACGCCGGCCCAAGAGGCCGCGCTGGAGCTTCGGGCGAGCCAGCAGGCGTTCGACACCCGCCAAGCGCTGCTCGCCGGCTCCCTCGCGGCGACCGAGGTGGCGGGCCTGCTCGGCACGACGCGGCAGACACCCCACGACCGGGCCGGGAAGGGTAAGCTGCTGGCCGTGATGGATCAGGGGCGCCTGCGATTCCCCGCGTGGCAGTTCGACCCCGACGGGCCAGACGGCGTAGTCGCGGGTCTGCCCGACGTGCTGCGGGCGTTGGACGCCTCGCCACTGGGCAAAGCGTCGTGGCTGACGCGACCGAACCCGTACCTCGAGGGTCGTCTCCCGCTGCAGGCGCTGCGGGACGGCGACTTGGCCCGCGTCCTCGACCAGGCCCGCGCGGTCGGGGCGGTCTGACGTGGCCCTTCTGCTCCCACCGCCCGGAGCGGGCCTGCGCCGCCCCACCTTCCGCATTCTCCGGACCGGCACCGCCCTTGTCCGCCTCTTCGACCCCACGCGTTATGGGACCCAGTCGCTGACATTCACCCACAACGGCCCCTGCGGCCGCTTCGACCACCACCGCCCGCCGCCGTCTGGCCGTGGCCCCACCTGGGACGACCCAGACCGGGGCGTCTACTACGCGGCGGAGACGCTCTCCTGCTGCCTGGCGGAGGTATTCGGCGACACGCGCCTGATCGACCGCCCACAGATGCGGGTGGCGATGCCGACGCTCACTCGGGACCTGCGCCTCCTCGACCTGTGCGGAGTGGCGGCTATGCGTGCTGGGACGATCGCGGCCCTGAGCGGGGAGGGGGACCGGACGCTGACGCAGGCCTGGTCGCGCTGTTTCTACGAGGAGCCGGCCCTGCTCTCCTGCGATGGTCTGGCGTATCGGGGCGCGCACAACGCGCAGGTGGCGTTCGCGCTCTACGAGCGGGCGCAGGATGGGCTGCAGTGTCCGAGCGGACAGGTGATCGATCTCCGTGACCCGCAGCTGCGTCCGGAACTGCTCCGCATCGCCCTCCGCCACGGGATGGATGTCCTGATCTAGCCCGGTCTGGCGCTTCCTTGCCGGTTCCTGTGTGGTGTGACTGGATGAAAACGCTGCACACGCCGCCCTCCGCCGTGCCGACCGCCTCGACGAACGAGGCGCAGTACTTCTTGCCTACTGACACGAAAGGTTTATTGTGAATTGCAGAAATCATCGATCATGAGAGCCGGAATGCGGCTGCACATTCTTTGCATTGGGTTGGCTTTGCTTGGATCAGCGGTCTGGGCACAAGGAGACAAGAACATGGCTACGGTGATGTCGCCTCTCTGGCCGCAAAAGGCAACGGCGCGACTGGATTTCAACTTCAACCAGGGATGGCGCTTTTACTGTCCGCCCGTCGCTCCGGTGCGTTCCCCTGCGACGTACACGCCGCCAACGTCGGCTCGTGTGAAAGAAGGCAGTTTCCCACAAACCACGCAGGCCCAGGACGTGATGGTGGGACCGCACACAGCCCGATACGTCTGTTTAGAAGCCACCTCGTCGCAAAACGGCACGCCCTTCGCCTCGGTTGCAGAACTGTGGCTTCTGAACTCGCAGGGGAAACCACTGCCACGGAACGGATGGACCGTTGCCTATGCTGACAGCGAGGAACTAGGTTCGGGTGATCTGGCCCGGAATGCCATCGACGGCAACCCGGAGACCAAATGGCACACGCGCTGGATAAGCGAACAGCCTGCCCTGCCGCACCGACTGGTCATCAATTTAGGCCATCCCACCCGGTTCGACGGGTTCCGCTATCTCCCCCGGCAGGACGACAATGCGTCCGGCATGATCAAGGGCTGGCGGTTCTATGCGACGGACACGGCCCCGCCGGGGACAGAGCCGGCGGGCTCGGCAAAGGCTACGCCCCCCGATGATTCCAAGTGGGAACCTGTCAGCCTGCCGCATTCAGTCCGGCTGGAGCCGCTCAATGCCAGTGGCGGGCGCAATTATCAAGGCGTCTGCTGGTATGACAAGCATTTTTCCCTGAAGCCGGAGTGGAAGGGCCGCACGATTTATGTGAAGTTTGAGGGGGCGATGCAGGTCGCCGATGTCTGGCTGAACGGCCGGCACCTGACGACCCACTATGGCGGCTATCTCCCGTTCACGGTGGATCTGGGCCAGGCGGCCCGCTTTGGGGAAGAGAATGTGCTGACGGTGCGACTGGACAATTCCGATAACCCCAACGTGCCGCCCGGCAAGCCGCAGAGTGCCCTGGACTTTACTTACTTCGGAGGCCTCTCTCGCAGTGTGCATCTGGAGGTTTTGGACCCACTGCATATCACCGACCCGATCCTGGCGAACAAGACCGCCGGAGGCGGGGTCTTTGTCACCACGCCCGCCGTGGCCGTCGATCAGTCTATTGTACAGGTGCAGACGGATGTCGGCAATGACGCGAAGGTCCCGCGCGCTTGCAGAATCACGCAGGAGTTGATCGGGCCGGACGGTCAGGTCGCAGCGGCCGCGACCACTGAGGGGTCCGTCCCTGCCGGTTCAAGCGAGACGTTCACACAGCGGCTGGACGTGCGCGGCGCGAAACTATGGCACCCATATCATCCGTATCTGTACGTCCTGCATACCGTCGTCCATGTGGGGGATCGGGCCGTTGATGACACCTTCACGCGATTGGGCATCCGCAGCATTCGCTTCGACAAAGACACCGGGATGTACATCAATGGCGAGCGGTTCTTTTCCCTGGGGGCGAACCGACATCAGGATCATCCGTATGTCGGCGGCGCCTTGCCCGCCTCGGCGCACTATCGGGATGTCAAGAAGCTGCGCGATGCCGGATTTACCTCCTACCGGAGCCACTACCCGCAGGACCCGGCGTTCATGGATGCCTGTGACGAGCTGGGAATGCTGGCGATCGTCTCCAACCCCGGCTGGCAGTACCTCGGCGGCGATCTGTTCAAGCAGCGCGTTTACCAGGATGCCCGGGACATGGTGCGCCGAGACCGCAACCACCCCAGCGTCATTTTGTGGGAAGCACAGCTGAATGAGACGGACAACAGTCCTATCGCGCCGACGCTGTATCAGATCGTGCATCAGGAGTACCCGGGCGATCAGTGCTACACGGCGGGCGACCGGGTCGAGAATATCCCGAATGTGACAAGCTGGGACGTGGACTACAGCCGCAACGATGGCAGCAAGCCGCTGTGGATACGCGAGTGGGGCGATCAGGTGGACAACTGGAGCGACCAGCAGTCCAGCAGCCGCGTGCCGCGCGCCTGGGGCGAGACGCCTCAGCTCGTCCAGGCTCTGGCGCATTTGGGCCGACTCGATGGGATCTGGGCACTCAATGACGGTCCCGCTGGCATGGGCCGGGGCCGTCTGACCGGCGCGGACCTATGGGCGGGGATTGATTGCTATCGCGGCTACCACCACCAGCCGTTCTACGGCGGCCCCCTGGACTTGTTCCGCCTGCCGAAGTTCGACTATTATATGTTCCAAAGCCAGCGCGCTGACAATGTCCACGTGCCGGGCGTGGACGGCGGACCGATGGTTGCGATCGCTAACTTTGCGACGTTCCACTCCCCCTCGACGGTGACGGTCTTCAGCAACTGCGACGAGGTGCGCTTGACGCAGAACGGCCAGGTGATCGGCACGCAGAAGCCCGATACGGGGCACCGTGTTCCACATCCGCCGTTCACTTTCCACGCCGGGCAGTTCAGCCAGGAGCAGTCCATGCTGTTCGCGACCGGCGTCGCCCAGCCTGGTGTCGAAGTCGGCGAATTAAAAGCCGAGGGACTGATCGGCGGCCAGGTCGTCGCGACCCAAACCGTGCATTCGCCGGGAGTGCCGACCCACATTGTGCTGGAAGCGGATTTCAGTGGGCGCGACTTGACGGCGGATGGTTCCGACTGGGTGCGCGTCTACGCCCGGCTGTGCGACGAGCGGGGGACGACTTACCCCTACAGTGATGACATGGTCACGTTCCGCGTTGAAGGGCCAGGGGCGGTGATCGGGAATGCTGCCATCGGTGCCAACCCCGTCCGAGCCGAGGCCGGTATCGCCACCGCGCTGATCCAATCGGCCGCAAAGCCAGGGACGATTATTGTTCGTGCCGAGGCCTTCGGCCTCAAGCCTGCCGAAATTCGGTTGGAATCGCACCCGGACTGGAGCGCCCGATGGCCCAAAGGACTTTGATCTCTCTTGGCATCGCTGCCCGAATAGCGCTCTGTGAAATAGCGCTCTGTGAAATAGCGCTCTGCACTATGGCGCTTGCTGCCCCTTCACCAGGATCGCGGCACAGCCTGCCTGCGGGATATCGCTGGCAAGCTGTGCCGCAGCTGACGAATAAATCCGACAGCAAAGGGGTAGACACCAAAAAGTGGCGGACGTATAACCCCTGCTGGAATGGCCGCGAGCCAAGCCGCTTCGAGCCGGGCAATGTCAGCGTGGCCGGTGGCCGTCTTCGGCTCCGGTCCGACACGCTCTTGACATATTTATTCCAGATCTATTCTATCCTGATGTGAGGCTCTATGCAACACGGAGCATTCAACACCTTACCCTCGGGACGACGAGGCAGTATTTCCTTCCCGTGGCTGAAGTCAGGGGCCTCCATGCCGCTCGGACCGGTGAGCAATATCGAGATCCAGGTATGACGTTGTGAGGCGGGCGCGGGTCGGCTTCGTTCAGGGTGTGTCGTCCAGGGTCACCCAGGCTGCGCTGGCTTTCAGACGAACAACATACGCGCCTCGAGATCGAGGAAGAGTCTGACCAACCGGATGATAAGTCTTGACGCCGACAATTTTTGCGGGCTGGTCCACGCGCAGAAGAGCCTGCGGCGTATAGACCGCCGCCGCTGACAAATGCACGCGCACTGCATGGCTCTGAAGACTCACCTCCACGCTGTCGAAGGTGCCGGCATCAAGCGTCAGCCACAGGCCGCGCGGCGCGATGTAAACGCGGGTGCGAAACGAGTCGCGCGGCTGTATTTTGACCCAGTTGTGATCGGTCTGGACATTGCCGCCGAATGCCTGCCACCCGAAGTCGGGATGGTCAATGACATAGGTCGCCGTGTTCAGGGCATGGCCGAAAAAGTTCGGGCCGTAATCGCCGGAGTATGCATCCCATTTGAGTGTCGAGGGAAAGGAGTGGAAGGCCACGGAGGCGAACCCGTCCTGGTCAATATTGGTCAGCGGCCCCAGGACCCCCCCATAGCCGACCCGCAGCAGGTAAAAGTCATCCGGGTGCGAACGGTATTCGGCCAGCACGGGGATCGCGTTGAGACCGGAGCCATAGTGATGAATTTGGCGTTCGATCCGGGGGAGTTTGCCACCGTACAGGAAATCCCAGTAACGGCGCGCGTTGCCGTTGTAACCCCAATGCGGCAAGGTCGGCATATAACCGAGGATAGAGCTGAGAGAGACCTCCGCTTTGTCCTCGAAACCGAAGTATTTGCACCACGCGTAGACTTCCTCCTGGCCGGTCGAGTCCCAGGCCATCTCGCTTCCAAAGGGGTAAGCTTGGTGGCTCCAGCGGTCGGCGCGCTCTTTCATCAGCGCGGTGACGTCGGCTGCCTTCGCCGTCCAGCCTTCGTTCTGCAAGTCCTTCAGCAGCGTGAGGAAGACGTCCCCCTCCATCAGCCCAAGCTCGACATAGCCGACCCGGCGGTCTCCATGGGTGTCCCGGCTGAACATGAAGTGCGTGGTCTGATAAGCCTGCTCCAGATACCACTGCCACGGGTGGGCCGTGACCATGCCGGGATGGTTGCGGGCTACGCGGTACATCGCCCAGTAAGCGGCAACGACGTGGGGATAGTTGTAGCCGCGCCCGATGTCCTCCGAGGTCGCTTTGTTCCAGCTCGTCCACGAACGCCAGTCCAGGGCCGGGTCGTAGGCGAAGCCCGGCAGTTTCGCCGGGTCGTAGAAGAACACGCTCTTGCGGACACCGTACTTGTTCGGACCGTCTTTGTACTGAATAACACCCCACAATACTTTATCTACGAACTGTGCGTATTTGGCGACTTCGACCGCATCCGGCCGGCCGAACTCCTTCATGGCGGCGGCCACGAACGAGCCAGACCCACCCTCGTCCCCCAGGCCCGCGATCCAGACGCGGCTGTCCTGCGTCACCTGTTTGTCAGCCTCCCGGTCGTAGCTGATCACCGAAGGCGCGCGATGGAAGGGGTCGTTCAAGTCAGTGAACCACTGCTTAGTCGTCAGGAAGTGCCCGAGATTGGTCACCGCCTGCGCCTCGGGCTTGATCACGTTATAGCTGATCGCCTGCACCAGACCGTCAGCGTAGGTCACAGTCACCCTGGCACGGCCCCAGGTCTTGCCGCGCAGGTCGTAACTCTTCCATCCGCTCGAAGTAGGCTTGCCGGGGCTGAACCCGATCGCGCCCGCCGGCTCAACGGTCACCGAGGCCACTTTGGAGGCGTACTTGAGAAACAGTTTGCCCTGCTGATCCATCGGCAGGACATAGCCGGGGATGCCGATCGCCAGGGGACGGTGATTGGCGGCCAGGGTCCGGTCAATGCCGCGAATCTCGCTGGAAACGAGGAACTTGACGCCATAGGTGCGGACCTGCCCCGGAGCGAGCGCGGTCTGTGTCGGTGGATTCCACTGATTCGCCCCCTTCCATTCGTTCTCGGCATAGGCCTGGGTGTGGACCATCCAGGCGAACATGCCCTCGAACGTCTGGTTCGGGCGCATCGGCTCAGGCAGCAGCCGGTACGCCTCGAACGGCGTCTTCCCGTCCGGGACGACGACGAGAGTCGGCCCGTGACCACTTAGGCGCGTCACCTGGAGGTAGCCCGCGTCCTGCCCGATGTAGGGGTCGGAGAACGAACAGGCCGCATGCGCCTGCTCCAAGGTGCGGTCGGAGATGATGTTGTTGAAGACCATCGGAATGCCGAGCGCGCCGATCTGGACCGTCTCCGCCGACATGTTCCGGAGGGCAAAGCGCAGCGCGAGCCGGCCACCCTCCAGCGCCCAAGTGCGGGTGACATGCAGCGGGCAATCCGCCGGCAGGGTCGCGGCGAGGTCAGCGGCGGCCAGCTCCCCGGCGGCGGGGGGCAGCGCCTGGACGGGATGGCGGGCGGCGGCTGTGGAGTAGTCTTTCCAGGGGCCGGCACCACCGACGCGCGCGCGGAAGGTCAGGTCGCCCAGATGGTAAAAGCCGTCCCCGGACCGGACTGGTATCCGGTCGGCAGGCGTGAAGTCAAAGCCCGCGCCATTTTTTGGCTGGAGCGCGGCGACCGTTTGAGATGCCTTGACTAGCGTGAGCGCGAAATCGGGCGTGTCAATCGTCATCACGCCCTGCTCTGACCCCAGCATCGCCGGAGGTTTCTGCTCGCGACTCCCTTGCGCCTGCGACACAGTCGGTGCGAGGAGCAGCACGGTCGGTGCGAGGAGCAGCAGTGCCAGCCCGATCAGCCAGCTTCCCCGATTCCCTGGCATTTGTTTGCTCAAATTGGAACTCTTTCTCTTGTCTGCCGCTTCAGCAGAAACGTCTGACTGCGGCTGCCGGCCATCGGCAGCCG
>JANOOM010000514.1:0-10564 GCA_031421335.1 Armatimonadota bacterium | reverse complement strand
GGCCAGGGCAACGGGCAGGGCGGACGCGAGCACGGCCAGAAAGCGGATCAGTTGCCCGGCTACCGGAAAATAGACAACCCGGAACACCGCGCCCATGTGGCAAATGTGTGGGGCGTGGACCCGGACACTCTACCGGGGGTGGGCCGGTCGGCCTACGAGATGATAGACGGGCTGGGGCAGGACGGCGGCGTCCGCGCCCTGCTGGTCATGGCCTCAAACCTCGTCGTCTCGGCCCCGCACGCTTTGCACGTCGAGCAGCGGCTGGGCGCACTCGACTTCCTGTGCGTCTCCGACATCTTCGTGTCCGAGACCGCCCAACTTGCCGACGTCGTGCTTCCGATCGCGCAGTGGGCCGAGGAGGGCGGCACGATGACCAACCTGGAGGGCCGGGTCATCCACCGCAAGCAGGCGACGGCCCGCCCCGAGGGCGTCTGGACCGACGCCCAGATCGTCACGGCCCTGGCCGCCCGGCTCGGCGCGGGCCGGTACTTCCCGACCGACGACCAGGCCGAGATCTTCGAGGAGCTGCGCCGGGCCAGCGCGGGCGGCATCGCCGACTATTCCGGCATTTCCTATGCCCGCATAGACGCCGAAGACGGCGTCTTCTGGCCCTGCCCGTCTGAAGACCATCCGGGCACAGTGCGGATGTTCCAAGAGTCGTTTGCCCACCCGGACGGCCGGGCGCGCTTCCACCCGGTCCACCACCGGGGGGCGGCGGAAGAGCCGGACGACGAGTACCCACTGTACCTGACGACGGGCCGGGTCATGGCCCAGTACCAGAGCGGAACGCAGACCCGGCGCGTCGAAGCGCTGGGCCGGACCTCGCCCGAGGCCTTCGTCGAGATCCACCCGGCCCTGGCCCGCCGCTTCGGCATCGGGGACGGCGACCGGGTGGCCCTGACCACGCGGCGCGGCTCGATCCACGTCAGCGCGCGGCTGACGCCGCACATCCGGCAGGACACCCTGTTCGTCCCGTTCCACTGGGGCGGGGACGCCTGTGCGAACCGGCTGACGAACCCGGCCCTAGACCCGGCTTCCAAGATGCCGGAGTTCAAGGTCTGCGCGGTGCGGGTGGAGAGGGCATAGGAACCCACCCGGCACAAGTGCCTGCCCACCCGAAACGGGAGGGCGAAGAGTTTTAGCTCCTACCTCCTCACCTTCCCGTTTCGGGAGGGTCGGCGCGCAGCGCCGGGGTGGGTTTCAACGCAGTGCGGCGTCTCCCTTTAATGTTAAAGCAATTTCTACCGATTTTTAAGAGGAGACACACATGAAACTCAGTGACCTGAAAGACAGCGGTCACGCGCCCTCACTGTTCAGCGCGTTCCTGCACTTCGACATCTCATTCATGGTCTGGGTCATCCTGGGCGCCTTGATGCCGTTCATCGCCACCGACCCGGCGCTGACCGGCGCGAACCTCAAGATCACGCCGTCGGCGATGATCTCCAAGGCCACGCCCTACACCCTGATCGTCAAAGGCCCGGACGCGGCCAAGCACGAGCCGAAGACGACCAGCCACCTGCTCATCAAGCCAGGCGGCCCGGAAGTAGCGACCAAGAATAGCGTCAAACCTGCCGAGAAGTATATCTTGGACAGTACCAGCGCGGACACCATCGCGGCCGGCCTTGCGGCGATTAACGCCAAGTCCAAGCTGATCCAGGTGGCCTCGGCCCCGACGGCACACGGCGTCCCATTTGAGAACGTCCTGGCCCTGAAGCCGATGGCCGCGCTGCAAAAGGCCGGCAAGGACTTCCAGCCGCTCGCCAACGGCTACCCGGCCAGTGTCAAGCTGTTCCTGGTCGGCCTGCCCCTGCTGGCGGCGGGCTTCTGGCGGATCCTGCTCGGCGTGTTCACCGATCGGTTCGGCTCCAAGCGCGTCGGCATGGTCTCCATGTTCGTCACCCTGCTGCCGCTGGTCGTCGGGTGGCAGTACGCGACTGAGTATAATTCATTGCTGTTCGTCGGCTTCTTCCTGGGCCTGGCCGGGGCCTCGTTCGCCGTGTCGCTGCCGCTGGCCTCACGCTGGTATCCCCCGCACCTCCAGGGCGTTGCCATGGGCATCGCCGGGGCGGGCAATTCGGGCACGGTTCTGGCGACTTTGTTCGCGCCACTGCTCGCCAAGGCATTCGGCTGGCACGTCGTTTTCGGCCTGCTGATGATCCCGGTCGCGCTGACGTTCATCGTCTTCACCCTGCTGGCGCGTGACGCCCCCGGCCACGTCAAGCCCGCCGGGGCGAGGGCCTATGTTGCCGCCCTCGCCAAGCCGGACACGCTCTGGTTTTGCCTGCTGTACTTCGTCACCTTCGGCGGCTTCGTCGGCCTGTCCTCGTTCATCAACACGTTTTTCGTGGACCAGTTCGACTACGCCAAGGCGACAGTCGGGGCGGCGACGGCAGTCTTCATCATCGCCGGGTCCCTCGTGCGGCCCATCGGCGGTCTGCTCGCCGACAAACTCGGCGGCATCCGCATGCTGACCGTCCTGTTCGCAACGGTAGCCGTCATGGCAGTGGGCGTCGGCCTGCTGATGACGGTGAACCAGTGGGCGACCTTCGCCTGTCTGTTCGTCCTGATGGCGTGCCTGGGCATGGGCAACGGGTCCGTCTTCCAGATGGTGCCGCAGCGCTTCACCAAGGAGATCGGCGTCATAACCGGCATCGTCGGCGCGGCGGGCGGCGTGGGCGGCTACGAGCTGAACTTCGCCTTGGGGCATCTCAAGGACGCCACGGCGACCTACGCCTCGGGCTTCTACGCCTTCGCCTGCATCGCGGTCGTCGCGTTCATCGTCCTGCGGGCCGTCGCACCAGGCTGGCAGCGGACGTGGCTGGGCGAGGGCGGCGTGGCGATGACCAAAGCCGAGCCGGAGCGCGTCTTGGTCGGCGCGGGCGGCCCGGAGCTAGAAATGGCCTGAACGGCTCGTCATATTTGAAGGAGAAAACAACACTCATGTATTCGAAACCTCAGCTTCTGCAAGGCGTCTTCCCCTTCGAGGGGCGCGGCCTGAGCAGCCCGCACGCGCTGGCTGGCGGCCCCGCCTACACGGTCCCGGTCGGCAAGCGGACCCAGTTCGTTTATTTCCGGGCGGGCAACTCGTCCGGCGAACTCGTTTGCGTCACGCTGATGCGCGACGGCAAGCCGATGCGCTTGTTCCCCATTGGGGCACGCGGGGACGTTCACGTTGCCCTGGCCGTGGTCGAGGATCTGATGTCCGGGACCACCCTGGAGGCTTACGTCTCCGCCCCCGAGGGTGTGTCGGGGACGCTGATACTGGACATCGGACTTGTGGAGGTTTAGGAGTCAGCCCCTACCCCCGGCCCCTCCGAAACATATCAGAAACATTCGTGCCGTATACTCTCACCAACGAAGGGCCGCAGTGCCGCGGCCTTTCTTCTTCCCTTCGCACCGATACTTTCCCCCGGCAATGTCGCCCTCCCTTGATGCTCCGCGCCCCGTCGGGCAATCTTTGCGTCTTCGAAAGGCAGCGACCATGGCACCCACCCTTCCTACAGATAAGCAGAAACTCGTCGTCATCGGCAACGGCATGGCCGGGGCACGCACCGTCGAGGAGATCCTGGCGCGCGGCGGCGGCGACCAGTTCGAGATCACCATGTTCGGCGACGAGCCGTATGGCAATTACAACCGCATCCTGCTTTCCAACGTCCTCAACGGGTCTCAGGACCCTTCCGATATTTTCCTGAATCCCTTGGAGTGGTACGCCGAGAACGGCGTGACCCTGCACGCGCCCGCCCGCGTCACGCATATTGACCGGGCGCGCAAGCAGGTCCACAGCGACGACGGCCAGGTCACGGACTACGACAAGGCGATCATCGCCACAGGCAGCCGGCCGTTCGTCCCGCCGATGGAAGGATTGCAGACCCCCGAGGGTGGAGACAAGCACGGCGTCTTCGTGTTCCGCACCCTGGACGACTGCCACAAGATCGCCGGCTACGCCAACAAGTGCCGAAAGGCCGCCGTCATCGGCGGCGGCCTATTGGGCCTCGAAGCGGCGCGGGGATTGATCAACTACGGCGTCGAGGTCCACGTCATCCACCTCTCCGGGCACCTGATGAACCAGCAGCTCGACCCCGCTGCGGGGGCGATCCTGGGGAACATCATGGAGAAGATGGGCGTCCACGTCCATACCCTGAAGAACACGGCCCGCGTCCTGGGCGAGGACAGCGTCACCGGCCTTGAGTTCAAGGACGGCACGACGCTGGACTGCGACATGGTGGTCATCTCGACCGGCATCAAGCCGAACGCCGAGATCGGGCACGCCTGCGGCCTGACCGTCGAGCGCGCCATCGTCACCGACAACCAGATGCGGTCCGTGGACGATCCGGACATCTACGTCGTCGGCGAGTGCGCCCAGCACCGGGGGCGCGTCTACGGCCTGGTCGCACCGCTGTGGGAGATGGGACAAGTGCTGGCCGACCACATCACCGGGCGCAACGAGAACGCCGCCTACCACGGGTCCAAGATCGCCACCAAGCTGAAGGTCATGGGCGTCGAACTCGCCTCCATGGGAGTGACCGAGCCGGCCGACGAGCGCGACGAGGTGGTGACGTTCGCCGAGCCGAAGCGCGGGACGTATAAGAAGCTGATCATCCGGGACGGGATTCTGGTCGGGGCGATGATGCTCGGGGACCTGAACAAAGTCGCTTATCTGATGCAGGCGTTCGACCGGGGCACGCCGCTGCCCGAGGAGCGGCTGTCTTTGCTGTTCGATATCGGCGCCCCGTCTACGGAGACCACGATGCTGGAGATGCCCGATGGCGCCCAGGTCTGCAACTGCAACGGCGTTTCCAAGGGCCAAATCCGGAAATGCGTCGAGGGCGGCAAGCGGTCGCTGAAAATGGTGATGGAGGCGACGCGAGCGGGCCTGGGCTGCGGCTCGTGCAAGAAGCTGGTGCAGGAAGTGGTCGAGTGGGCCGCCGAGGGCCAGATCGAGGAAGACCCCAGCATCCACTACTATGTGCCGGGCGTGCCGCTGACGAAGCCTGCCTTGGTGCAGGCAATCCGGGAGCGCGGGCTGAAGTCGGTCTCGTCCGTCTTCGACGCCCTAGCGGGCGGCGCGGAGGACCTGAGCAGCAAGATGGGCCTGGCTTCCCTCTTGAAGTCACTTTGGGGGGCCGAGTACGAGGACGAGCGTGACGCGCGCTACATCAACGACCGCGTCCACGCAAACATCCAAAAGGATAAGACCTTTTCGGTCATCCCGCGCATCTATGGCGGGGTGACGTCGGCCGCCGAGCTGCGGCGCATCGCGGACGTCGCCGACAAATATGCCGTCCCGATGGTCAAGATCACCGGCGGCCAGCGGATAGACCTGCTGGGCATCTCCAAGGAGAACCTGCCGAATGTCTGGAAGGACCTGGACATGCCCTCGGGGCACGCCTACGCCAAGTCCTTCCGCACCTGCAAGACCTGCGTCGGGACGGACTTCTGCCGCTATGGGGTCGGGGACAGCACGGGGCTGGGCATCAAGATCGAGCGCCGCTTCCAGGGGGTCGAAAGCCCCGGCAAGATCAAGATGGCGACGGCGGGCTGCCCACGCAACTGCTCCGAGGCCATGGTCAAGGACGTCGGCGCGGTGGCCGTCGAGGGCGGGCGCTGGGAGATCTACGTCGGCGGCGCGGCGGGCGCCCACATCCGCAAGGGCGACGTCCTGTGCAGCGTCGGGTCGCACGACGAGGTGCTGGCCGTCATGGGCCGCTTCATGCAGTACTACATCGAGAACGCCAAGTACCTGGAGCGGACTTACGGGTTCCTAGAACGGGTCGGCATTGACCACATCCGCGCCATCGTCGTGGAAGACAGCGAGGGCATCGGGGCGCGCCTGGACGCCGCTATGCAGGCGACGGTGGAAGCCTATGTGGACCCCTGGCTCGAAGCCTACACGCCCGCGACGGCCAACCAGTTCGTCTCGACCCTCCCCATGGTGAGTGCCTAATGAGTATGCTAATGACACCCGAACGGACCGCAGAGACCGTCGAGGTCTCCCTGGGACATACGGACCAGATCCCGATGGGTGAGGGGCGCGTCTTCCCGGTGCGCGGCCTGGAGATCGCCGTGTTTCACACCCGCGCCGGGGCCGTCTACGCAGTGCAGGCCGAGTGCCCGCACCGGAAAGGCCCGCTGGCCGACGGCCTGGTGGGCGGCACGACGGTCATGTGCCCGTTCCACTCGCGCAAGTTCGACCTGGTGACGGGGGCCGGACAGATGGGCGACTGCGACATCCAGACCTACCCGATCCGCCTGGCGGCGGACGGGGGGATGTGGCTGACGGTGTAGGCGAGTCGGCGGGCACCACCCCTTGACTTCCCCGCCCTCCCCGTGTCACAATAAGTTCTCCCCATTGACGCGGACCTCTTGAACTCTTCTCGCCTTCGCGCCCTCTCACCCGCACCGGCGCGGCTGATCCCTTGCACGGCTGGCCCGTGCTTCAAAGATCGCTGTCGCCCATGCTGAACGTTCTCGTCCTGGCCCCCAATGAAAAAGGCGGACCCGCCGCCGCGCTCACCCACGCCTTGACTCAGGCCGGCTACGCCGTCCGGCGGACCGCGCTTGAGGGCGGACCCGAGGCGATGGACGCGCTCTGCCACCTCTTCGACGGCCGCCCGCCGGACGTCCTGCTGGCGGACCTCTCCACGGCCCCCGACTGCCTGCCCCTGCGCCATGCCGGCCGCCTGCTCCAGCACGCCTGGGGGGACGACCTGCCCCCGCCCACCCGGCTGGCCCTGCTGACGGCTCGGCACCTGGGCCAGCCGGACTGGGCCGCCTACACCGACGACTTTTTGCTGCCGCCCTATGCCCCCGCCGAGGTGCTGGCCCGACTGGCTCTGCTCGGATTCCGCCGGCGACACATCCAGTCCGGCGACACCCTGACCCTCGCCGACGCCGTGCTGGACCTGGCGGCGGGCTGTGCGCGCGAGGCGGACGGCCACATCCTGCCGCTGACGCCGCGCGAGTACGATCTGCTGCGCTTTTTGGGCTTGCACCGGGGTAAATTTTTTGCGCGCGACCGCCTGCTGGATATGGTCTGGGGCGTGGATTTTGACGGCGGCGAGCGGACCGTGGACATCCACGTCAGGCGCCTGCGCGTTAAGATGCCCCCGCAGGCCGCCGATCTCCTGGAGACCAGACGCGGCGTCGGCTACGGCCTACGATTTTAACGGCTCTTTCTTTTACCAACCATAGGTACGTATTAATCCACTGCGCCTGGGTGATCTACCTGTTTCCGCGCTTCCACGCTTTTTGCCCATTATTGGCACTGAATTTGCTTCTTGGTTCATCAAGGCATTCTGCTTTTCAGGAGCCACAGGAGATGGACATTTGGCAATCGCGGGACAACTTCTTTCGGCGTCCTTTTCTTATGGGACGGGGGCCGGGCTGACAACGGGGGCCTCGGCCTTCATTGACGACGCCCAGAGGGAGGGACGGCGGTTCATCCCGCAGCCCTACGACCTTTACTCGGAGGGCAACCACGCCGCCTGGCGGCGGCTGTACGCGGGCATGGAGTCACGGTGGGCGCGGCACGCGAACGACCCGTTCCTGCGCGGCCTGGAGTCGCTGCGTTTGGACCCCGAGCGGGTGCCGCGCCTCGAAGACGTCAACCGGTTCCTAGCCCCGCTGACCGGGTTCCAGGCCGTCGGCGTCAGCGGCTACCTGCCCGCATTTTTGTTCTTCGACTGCCTGCACCGGCGCGAGTTCCCAACCACGATCACGATGCGGGACGCGGCGCACTCGTTTTCCCCCTGGCCGGACATCTTCCACGACATCACGGGGCACGTCCCCATGCACACCGACCCGGCCTTCGCCGACGTGCTGGTGCAGTTCGGCCGGTGCGCCCATACGGCTGTCGGACTGGTCGCGCATCTCACCGACGAGGACGAAAAGTCGCGGCGGCTGACGAGCATGATTCGCGCGATGGCGCGGTTCTTCTGGTTCACGGTCGAGACGGGCCTGATGCGCGGCCCGGACGGGCTGAAGGTCTACGGGAGCGCGCTCCTCAGCTCGCGCAGCGAGATAGACCGGGCGGTCGGCTCGGGCCAGATGCAGAAGTACCCGGCCCAACTGGAATGGATTATCAACCAGGGGTTCCTGCCGAACTTCTATCAGCCGCTGCTGTTCATCGTAGACTCGTTCGACCACCTGTTTGGCTTGGTGGAACAGCTCGAAACCTGGATGCAGCAGGGCAAACTTGACGCCGTGGCTCCCGGCGAGCCCACCGTCACGGCGGACGATGTCGCCAGCTTCCTGGGAGGTGGGTGATGGACCAGTCCGCCTCGCAAAAAGACCGCCTGCACCGGATGGTGGAAGCGCAGGCCGCGCGCACGCCGGATGCGGCCGCCGTCGTCTCCCAGGGCGGCTGCCTCTCCTACGGCGCTCTGAACCGGCGCGCAAACCGGCTGGCCCATTTCCTGCGGGTGCGCGGCGTGGGCAGAGAAACGATCGTGGGCATCTGCGCGGACGGCGGGCCGGAGACAGTCGTCGCCCTGCTGGCCATCCTGAAGGCCGGCGGCGCGTTTCTGCCTCTGGACCCCACTCATCCTCCCGTCCGGTTGGCCTTTCTGCTGGACGACGCCCGACCCGCAGTGGTCCTGGCACAGCCCAAATATCAGGGCGCCCTGCCGGCCGGCGCGCGCATCATCTCGCTGAGTGCGGGCTTGGAAGACGGCGAGCGGGCGGACGATCTGCCGGATGACCCGGCGGACGGGGCCGGGCCGGGCGACCTTGCCTATGTCATCTACACGTCCGGCTCGACCGGGCAGCCCAAGGGCGTCCTGCTGGAACACCGGGGCGCGTGCAACAATCTGCGCTGGCGCCAAGACCGATTCCCCCTCTCCGCCTCGGACCGAATGCTCCAGTCCTACCCGTTTAGCTTCGACCCGTCCGTCTGGGCCATTTTCTGGCCACTCATGGCGGGGGCGACTCTGGTCCTGCCGCGCCCTGGCGGGCTGGCCGACAGCGCCTACCTGGTCGAGACGCTGGCCGATGAGGAAATCACAGTGGTGGGCTTCGGACCGGCTCAGCTCCGGACCCTGCTGGCGCACCCGGACATCGGGCGGTGCCAGTCCCTGCGGCACTTGTTCTGCGGCGGCGAGGTGATGCCGCCCGATCTGCCCGGCCTGGTATACGCGAGGCTCGGGGCCGCCGACCTGCACAACGTCTACGGGCCGACCGAGGCGACCATTGATGCAGCCTGCTGGACGGTCACGCGCGGCCACGGCAGCGGCCCGATCCCTATCGGTTATGCCATCGCCGGTGCTGAACTGTTCCTGCTGGGCGACAACGGGTGTCCGGCCGGAGAGGGGGAGCCGGGGGAGCTGTATATCGCTGGGGTCGGGCTTGCGCGCGGCTACCTCAACCGGCCCGAGCTGACGGCGGAACGCTTCCTGCCCCACCCTTCCGACCGAACCCCAGGCGCGCGCATGTACCGGACGGGCGACCTGGCCCGGCGCGGGGCCAGGGGTGAGGTCTACTCGCTGGGGCGGATGGACACGCAAGTAAAGATGCGCGGGTTCCGGATCGAGCTGGGCGAGATCGAAGCCGCCCTGCTGCGGCACCCGGACGTGCGGGACGCCGCCGTCGCCCTGCGCGAAGACCGTCCGGGCGAGAAGCGCCTGGCGGCCTACGTCGTGCCTAAGTCCGGCGCGGCCCCGACCGGGGCGGGTCTGCGCGCGTTCCTGGCGGCGACGCTGCCCGCGCACATGGTCCCCGCCGCCGTCGTCTTTCAAAGTGCTCTGCCCCTGACGGCCAGCGGCAAACGCGACCGGGCGGCCCTGCCGCCGCCCGGCGCGGAAGCGCGGGAAAACGGATCGGACTTCGTCGCCCCTCGGGACCCGCTGGAACACCAACTCGCCCGGATCTGGGAAGACCTGCTGGACATCCGCCCCATCGGCGTCCGGGATAGATTCGAGGACCTAGGCGGGCATTCCCTGCTGGCGGCCCGGCTGCTGGACCAGATCAGCCGCGCCTGCGGACGGTCTGTGCCGCTGGCCGCGCTCTACGAGGGGGGAACAGTGGAAAGTCTGGCCGCCCTGATGCGCTCAGGCGAAGACCCCAAGCCCCACACACCGCTGTCTAAGCTGACGGAGGGCGCACGGCGGCCGTTCTTCTTTCTTTACGGCTTTCACCCTTTGGGGGGCTTCTACACTCACCACCTGGCCCGCCACCTGCACGCCGACCAGCCGCTGTTCCTGCTGCATCCCCCGACGAGTCGCGGACACGCCCCGCTGACGATCGAGACTATGGCGGCGGCCTATCTGCCGGCCGTGCGTTCGGCCCAGCCGGTCGGCCCGTACCGGCTGGGCGGCTTCTGCGGGTCCGGCCTGGTCGCCTATGAGATGGCGCGGCTGCTGGGGGCGCTGGGCGAGCGGTTCGAGGTCCTGGCGCTGATCGAGGTCCATGCAATCAACCCCCGCTACCGGCTCGCCTTGCGCCGCCTTTCGGGCGGCCCGCGCCGCTTCCGAGTGTGGCAGCACCTGCTCTTGCCGAGCCTCGCCGCCGCCCAGTGCCGGTGGCGCGTCTGGGAGGGGCGCGGCGAGTCGGGGCTGATCGAGGCGTGTGA
>JANOOM010000513.1:0-2980 GCA_031421335.1 Armatimonadota bacterium | reverse complement strand
GCAGCGGGTACAACGGGAGGGCGCGGAGTTTTGGAGGCAGCCCCGGACGCAGCCCCGGCCTCAACCTCTTCTTCGTCAACTTCTTCTCCGTCAACCTCTTCCCCTCTCCGCTTCGGGGAGGGTGGCGAGGAACGAGCCGGGAGGGGTTCCCCCGCCATCCCCTACGACATGCCGCCGCCGCTGGCAGAAGATGAACTGCCCGACGAGGCCGACGACGAGGACGACGACCCGAGCCTCAGCGCCCTCCTGCCCGGCGATGACGAACTCGACTCGCTGCCGCTCGACGACGAGGAAGAACTGCCCTTCGGGGAAGCCCCGAGCCTCCTGGTGGTCTCCCCGGAGCAGCACGAGCAGGCCGACGACCTGATGCGCGTCCAGCAGGTCGCTGCCGAGGCGCCCGCGCTGACCACGCCCAAGCCCGCGCCGCCCGCTGACACGCCGCCGGAGCTGCTCCGGCTCCAAAAGTCCTGGCAGGAAGTCGTGAACCTGACAGGGAACAAGAGCAAAGCGGCCTCGAAAGACGTCGTCGAGGCAAAGCCGGTCGCCATCAGCGGCAACGTGGTCATGCTGGAATTCGCGCAGCAGTTCCACTTCGACCGCGTGAACGGCAAAGAAGCATTGCGGCAGTTCATCGAGGAAAACATTTGCAAGACGCTGGACGTGCCGCAGGGCAGCTACCGGCTCAAGTGCATCATGGAGGGCCAGGCACTGCCGACGCGCCCGGTGCAGGGGAAAGTGGCCCAGAGCCTCGCCCCGCAGTCTCCCGCGCCCGCCGCGGTCACGGCAGCGCCTCGTGCGGCGGCCAGTGACGCGCCCGGCCCATTCGTGGAAAAAGTCATCGCCGTGTTCGGCGGACAGCTTTTAGACGACGACCTGAAAGGATAGCAGACGAGATGGCAAACCCCTTTGGCAAAATGCCCGGCGGCCTGGGCGACCTGATGAAACAAGCGCAGAAGGCGATGGAAGACGCGCAGAAGGTCGAGGCGGAGCTTGACGAGGCCCGCGTCGAGGGCCAGTCCGGCGGCGGCCTGGTCCGCGTGGTGGCGACCGGCAAGGCGGAGATCCTGACGATCAAGATCGCCAAAGAGGTCGTGGACCCCGAGGACGTCGAGGCACTCGAAGACCTCGTGACTCTGGCCGTGCGCGAGGCGGTGGAAAAGGCGAACACCATGCGCGAGGAGCGGTTGAAGAGCGTCATGCCGGCGGGCATGGGCAGCGGCATGCCCGGCGGACTGTTCTAGGCGATACTTATGGCCGTTTATTATCCCAAGCCGCTGGCCCGCATGGTGAGCGAATTCGAAAAGCTGCCCGGCATCGGCCCGAAGAGCGCCCAGCGACTCGCCTTCCACGTCATGCGCCTGCCGGAAGAAGAAACGCGCGCTCTGGCCGACGCCCTGGTCGCCCTCAAAGGCAGCATCAAGTTCTGCACCCTCTGTCACAACTACTCCGAGGGTGATCTGTGCGACATCTGCGCCGACCCGCGCCGCGACCACGGCTCCCTGTGCGTCGTAGCCGAGCCGCGCGACCTGATCGCCATGGAGAAGACCGGCGAGTTCAAGGGCGTTTATCACGTCCTGCAAGGCGTCATTTCCCCGCTCGACGGGATCGGCGTGGACAAGCTATATCTCAAGGACCTGGAACAGCGCGTGGCTGACGGAAACCCGCCCGTGGAGGAAGTCATCCTCGCCACGAACCCCACGGTGGAGGGCAACACGACCTCCATGTACATCGCCCACCGCTTGAAGCCGCTGGGCACCAAGGTCACGCGCATCGCTCACGGCATGCCGGTCGGCGGCGACCTGGATTACGCAGACCAGGCGACCATCATTGAGGCGTTCGAGTTCCGGCGCGAGATCTAGCGGTGGCTGTCCCGTGTTCCCATGTACTCAAGCTGTCCAAGTTGGATCAGGCTCTCCAGGTCTTCCTCCCCATCGCTCATATGGGCGCGGATGACCTGGCGAGTCTTTTCTAGGTCAGCTTCATCCGCTGCGCCGAGCATCCGCGTCAGATCGCCGATGTCTATGCCCCGACTGGCGCGCATCTTCAGCAGGATGAGGTAGGGCAATGCGATCACGGGCAGACCGTCAGGCCCTGCCGCTGGGGCGGCCAGCGCCTCCGCGACCCGGGCCGCGTCTTCTTCCAACGCGTCTTCTTCCAGAACATCCAGTGGCATACTGTCAGGAATCACCCGCCCGATACCACTACGCTCTAGCTGCTGATGGAACGCTTCTGCCCTGCCCGCCGCCACCAGAACGTCTAAGTCACCCGTCACCCGCTCCGGCGCGTAAAGCCGCGTCGCCACACCCCCGATGACAAGGAATGGCACGGACACTACGCTTCTCAGGTCGAACACAGGCCGCCTCCAAGTCCTCGCCCAGATCACGTCTGGGCTGCTGCCACTGCCGGGCCGGGCGCGTTTCTGAGCCAGTGTGATATAGAGCCGCCGCCGGACGGCGGGGTCATGTAGATCCGCCTGCATCGTGCGCGCCCTCCCCCCGGACAAACAAAGGCTCCGGCCTGCCCAGATACTTCGGGCGCGGGTGCGTGACCGTCGCCTGCACCCAGGCCACTTCGGTCGCCGCGATCTCCCGCAGATCGAAGCCGAACTGCCCCCCATACGCTCATTTGGCCGCGTCCACGCCGACGACGTCCATTCCCAAACGGCGCCCGATGAACAAAGCGCGGGGCAGATGGTAGCCCTGCGTGACCAGGATGGCCGAACGCACGCCGAAGATGTCGCGGGCGCGGTACAGGCTGTCATAAGTGCGGAAGCCCGCATAATCACAGACGATGTCCTGGGCGGGCACGCCCATTTCAAGAGCTTCGCGCTTCATATCCCCCGACTCGTTGTAGCCGACCCGACTATTGTCGCCGGTCATCAGCAGCTTCCGCACCTTGCCGGCCTTGTACAACTCGACACTGGTCGCCGCGCGGTCGGTGAGGATCACGCTCGCCGCCCCGAACACGATGGCGACGGGCC
>JANOOM010000512.1:0-1838 GCA_031421335.1 Armatimonadota bacterium | reverse complement strand
CCGCTAGAGGCACAGTGATATATAAGAGCGCGGCGAACAACGCGAACTGCCATTTGAGCTTGAGAGTAGTCATAGGGATAAACACGCCTCGGACAACGATGGACTCTTTTGACGGCCCCGTGTGGTAGTTCAAGAGGAAACTGCTCGGTTCCTCCTGAACCTGCCGCCACTAGGCTCTTGTGGGGAAAAACGAAAACCGCTTCACGATGACCTCAACCTCTTTCCCATCATAGGGTGCTTTGCCCCGCACCAGCCACAGGTTGATGTGGACGGGGAGCGGCTGCTGGGGCAGGCGCTGACGGTCGGCGGGGCGGAAGGCCCAGTGTGCGTATTCCTGCTGGTCGTCGTCCCGGTGGCCGCGCAGGCTCTGGAAACTGATGCCGGCGCTGTGCCAGTCGAAGCGCTGGGTCGTGTCGGACAGGCCGGGCGGCATCGCAAACTCGTGGGTGACGGACGCCGGCCCGATGTGCGCCGGGTAGATCGTCTCACTCGCAGGCGCGGAGGACGGGTTCCCCCACCGGCTGTACTCGATGTCTATCTCGTTCGTGCCGTCCGGGCCTGCGCCGGGCGGCGGGTAGTTGAAGAGGCCCAGCACGACGTTGCGGTCCAGCCGGTCGAGCGCGCCCGTCACTTGGAACTGGTAGCGGCCGAAGCCGAACGAACGCAAAGAGGTCACTTCGGCGCAGTGCCACCGGCCGCCCAAACGGATGATCTTCAGGTGCAGCCGGCCTTGACTGTCTACCCGAACGCTGCTGGGGTCCCAATGGTTCGGGCCGGGGCCGCCGTCGGCGTCTGGCCGGACCTCCCACTCGTAGCCGGAGAAAGCGATGACGCGCGCAGCGGCCGGGGGCGCGGCCTGCGCGCGTCCGGCGAAGGCGCAGAACAGGGCCGACGCGGTGAAGATGGCCCGGAGCGTAGCGGCGGCGTGTGTCACTCGGCGAACTCAGCGTTGATGGCGGCGTAGTCTTCCGGCGTCCCGACGTCGCGCCATTTACCTTCCAGGGTGATGCCCTTAGACTTATGGCCGTCATTAATCATGGCGGTGATGGCGTCGGGCAGCTCGTATTCGCCGCGCGCCGAGGGGACGATCTTGGCGGTGTAGTCGAAGAGGACCGGGTCGAAGATGAACAAGCCAGCATTGTTCCAGTGCGTCGTCGCGGTGCCTCTGGCGGGCTTCTCCTGGATGCGCTGGATGATGTTGTTCTCGTCAAGGTAGACGGCCGCCCCGGCCCAGGGGTCGTCCACCCAGTTCAGGCCGACGTAGGCTTTGATGTCGCGGGTCCCGGTCTCGACGTAGGCGTCCCCGAAGCGGCCGTAGTTGACAGGGTCCAGCATGATGTCGCCATACGTCATCAGGAACGGAGAGGCGGATAAGACAGTACGGGCGGTATGGACGGCGTCCCCCACTCCGCGCGGGACCTCTTGAGGGACGTACTCGATCTGCCAACCCCAGTTCGAGCCATCGCCCAGATAATCCTGCAAGACTTCGGCCTTGTAGCCGGTAATCAGGACGAACTCGCGGATAGGGGTCCAGGCGGCGATGCCCTCCATGATGCGCTCGATCATGGGGACGCCGCCGATGGGGATCATGGGCTTAGGCTGGTCGGCGGTCAGGGCGCCGAGACGGGTGCCACGTCCGGCGGCGAGGAGAAGGGCTTTCATCGCGTGTCTTTCTTGTCCGTCTTATCCCGTCTCAGTCCATGCGGGCGTATTTGAGCGAGTCGGCACAGGCGCAGGCGCGCTCTTCGGGCAGGGCGGCGAGGATGGTCTTGAGGACCTTCTTGACGTTAGCGGTGTTCTGGGCCAGCACTTCCAGGACATGATGAGCCTCGACGGCG
>JANOOM010000511.1:0-5053 GCA_031421335.1 Armatimonadota bacterium | reverse complement strand
GTGGGCGTGCCAAGGCTTATCGGATAAAAGCTACCCCGGGGATAACAGGCTTATCTTGCCCAAGCGCTCACAGCGACGGCAAGGTTTGGCACCTCGATGTCGGCTCGTCGCATCCTGGGGCTGGATTAGGTCCCAAGGGTTGGGCTGTTCGCCCATTAAAGCGGTACGCGAGCTGGGTTCAGAACGTCGTGAGACAGTTCGGTCTCTATCCGTTGCGGGCGTAAGAAATTTGACGGGAGCTGCCCCTAGTACGAGAGGACCGGGGTGGACAGACCTCTGGTGTACCAGTTGTTCCGCCAGGAGCACACGCTGGGTAGCTATGTCTGGTACTGATAAGTGCTGAAAGCATCTAAGTACGAAGCAGACCTGAAGATAAGATTTCTCACAGCATAAGCTGGTAAGACCCCCGGAAGACTACCGGGTTGATAGGCTGCAGGTGTAAGCACGGCAACGTGTTCAGCGTAGCAGTACTAATCGGTCGAGGGCTTGATCACAAAAAACTCAGCAATAATCGCTGCGAACCGTTTTGTTTTTTGATATGCAGTTGTCCAAGGACAGCCCCCCCATGGGGATCCTAAAGATTTCTGGTGGTTATCGCGGAGGGGTCCACCCGTTCCCATTCCGAACACGGAAGTTAAGCCCTCCAGCGCCGAAAATACTTGACGAGCAATTGTCCGGGAAGATAGGTCACTGCCAGATTATCGTCAAGAAGCCGCTGCACCCTTTGGGGTGCAGCGGCTTCTTTGCTTGTGGCCGCCCATGAAAAGGCGTATGGCGCGACCTGCTACCCGCGCAGACGGTTAGTGTCTTCCCTTACCACTAAGCACCTTGCCCGTGATTCGACCTCAGATATGGGCCTGGTGCCCTATCCTCGGCAGAGACCAACAAGTTACGGCCACCGCCAACGCGCAAGGTTCTGCGCTGTCACTCCGGTGCGCGCCCTGCTTCGGGTGCTACTTGGAGACGATGAAGGGCATTCTACGACCCGCCTGATCGGTGGGGCACTCTTCCACTACCTCGGCTTCTCGGTTCAGGAGACGACTCCATCGATCCTGCCCTCCGTCGGCGTGTCCTTGCAGCCGCGCGCCACCCTGACCTCGGTGCTATGCGCGCAGAGCGATATGGAAGAGCCGCCAGCCGTCGGCGCCGTCTTCCTGACGACGATATTGGTCTTGGTCAGTGTGCCAATCAGGCTTTCGCTGCTTCACTGGCGCCATTGCCGGAGTATAATGGTAAGGACCAGTGCAGAAGTGCGCCCCGTCTGCCGATAATAAACCGTTCGCTCTTTATTCTTTCCCGAGAGGTCAACCGCCCCATGGATATCGAAGAATTGCTCCGCAAGACCGTGACCAGCGAGGCTTCCGATCTGCACCTGACCGTGGGGGCACCGCCGACAGTCCGCCTGCACGGGGAGATGCACAAGCTCCCATATCCTGAGCTGAACCGCGACACCCTGCGGATGATGATGATCGGCCTCCTGACCGGGGATCAGCAGAACGCGTTCGAGGGCAAGCGCGACCTCGACTTCAGCATCGAGATCCCGAACCTGGCTCGCTTCCGCGTCAACTTCTTCGTAGGCCGGCGGGGCGAGGGTGCCGTCTTCCGGGTCATCCCGACCGAGATTAAGTCGTTCGCCGCTCTTGGCCTGCCGCCCGTCCTCGCCGAGATGGCGCGCGAGGAGCGCGGCCTGGTCCTCGTCACCGGGCCGACCGGCTCGGGCAAGTCTACGACCCTGGCTGCCATGGTGGACCTGATCAACAACGAGCGGGCCGCCCACATCCTCACCGTCGAGGACCCCATCGAGTTCGTTCACCCGCACAAGAGGTGCCTGGTCAACCAGCGCGAAGTCAAGGTCCCCACGGAATCGTTCGCTTCTGCCCTGCGCGCCGCCCTGCGCGAAGACCCGGACGTCATCCTGGTCGGCGAGATGCGCGATTTGGAAACGATCTCGCTCGCCGTGTCTGCCGCCGAAACCGGGCACCTCGTCTTCGGAACACTGCACACGTCGAGTGCCGCCCAGACGGTAGACCGCATCATTGACGTCTTCCCGCCGCATCAGCAGTCCCAGATCCGCACCCAGCTTTCCGAGTCGCTGCAAGGCGTTATCGCTCAGACCCTGGTCCCCAAGATCGGCGGCGGACGCGTAGCCGCCCTGGAAATCATGAAGACGACGGCGGCCGTTAAGAACCTGATCCGCGAAGGCAAGACGTTCCAGCTCCCCTCTATCATCGAGACCGGGTCCACCGTCGGCATGCAGACATTAGGTCAGGCGTTACAAGAGCTGGTCATTAAAGGCAAGATCACGCCCGAAAGCGCCATTGCCAAAGGACTCGACCCCGCCCTGCTCAGCTCGCTGCGGCTCGGCACCCCGACCAGGATGAACAGCGAAACTCCGGCAGCGTCCGCTCCATCCCCCATCCCGACATTCGCCGGCGCGCCGCCTCGGGACGACGACGATGGACTGGGCGACCTGAAGCCGCTCTCGTCGCCGTTCTCGTTTCGGCGGTAGCGAAAAACCGGCCTTGAAAGACCGGTTCTCCACCCGTTCGCCGCGCATTCTACTTCTCCCGGTGCGTCAGCAGCCCGTTCCGTCCCACCGGTGACTCCCTCACCGCGTGCTCCCCGCCATGGGGCAGATAAAAGCCGCGCTGAGCGATCACTTTTTCCGTCGCCTCGCGGGCGATCTGGGTCGCCCGCAGGCCGTCGCGCCCTGTCGGAAGCTCCCCGGCATCGCCCGTTTCCAGGGCATGCGCGAAGGCGGCATACATCCCCTCGAAGTTCTTCTCGCTCGCGCCCGGCAGGTGGTGCGTCCCGAAGCGGTTCCGCAGCTCGAACATCCAGCCGTCACGGTCATAGCGGATCACACCGTCCGTCCCGATCAAGTGATAGGAGAAGTGCGCCAGCGGGTCCCGCGCCGTGTGGCCATAGGAAAAGCTCATCTCGGCCATCGTGTGTGCCCCATTCTCGTGGTCCAAGTGCAGCCACATATGATCCGGGGCAGTGTAGTCCTCCACCCAGGCCCCCGCCGCCTGATAATGGGCCACGTCCGAGTCCAGCCACCAGCGCGCAAGGTCTATCTGATGGACCCCGCAGTCCACCATCGGTCCGCCTTCTTCCATACGCCCCTGCCAGTACGGGTTCGGCTCCGTCTGCCCCAATGGCGTCACCCGGTCGCGCCCGTGCAGGCTCCAAATGTAGACCAGCCGCAGCGAGCGCAGGTCGCCGATGGCGCCGTCCTGCACCAGCCGCTTGATGTTCTGAGCGACCGGGCTGAACCGGTAGCAGAAGCCGGTCACCAGCAACAGGCCTGCCTCGTCCATCGTCTGGATCATGAACTCCGCATCGCCGTCCGTCATCGCCAGCGGCTTCTCGCACAGCACGGGCAAGCCATGGCGAGCCGCCTCGACGACATTCTGTCGGTGTGCGGGGGCCGCCGATGTCACCACGACGGCGTCCAAGCCCGAATCAAAAAACATGTCGCTGACTGCATAGCCGTGCGGGATGCCAAACTTGTGCTGCAAGCTGTAAGCCCGCGCCGGGTCCGGATCATACACGGCATGCACTTCCAGGCCCTCCGTAGCGAGCATGGCCGGGATGTGCCCGTACTCAGCGATCATACCGCAGCCCATCAAACCGATTTTCTTCATAGGTGTTCTGTGCGCTTCCAAAAGGATCTGCTACCGCTTAACCACCGCAATGGGCCGCACGGTTCCCCCATCCCCTTGCTTCTCTCTCGCACTTGTTCCATAATAGGCGAAACGCACCGCGTTCTTTAGGAGAATACCGATGCCGATGTCCCGATTGATCCCCGCCGCCCTGTTGCTGCTGGCCGCGCCCTCCCCCTCGGTAAAGCCAGACCCGCCGGCCGTGGCGTTGGTCGCGGGATGACCGCGCTGGGTTATTTCGGACAAACGTGGTGCAGATCACAGTGGTAGATCAACCGCGGGCGCCCGTCATTCCTCTCAAGTGACTCCCAAGCCGCGCCGAGCGACCGAGTGGTTGAAAACCACTTGGCGCGGCTTCTTCCTTGCCAATCCATCGCCTCTACAGGTATAATCTTCGAAAGCTATTCTATCTTAGACCGCACCGGAGATCTTTCCATGTCCTATGACCCCAAGCAGCGCAGCCGCGTCATCACCGAGGGGCGCGACCGCGCCGCCGCACGTTCTTACCTCAAGGCCACCGGCCTGTCCGACGAGGACATCAAGAAGCCCATCATCGGTGTTGCTTCCACTTGGATCGGCACCATGCCGTGCAACCTCAACCTGCGTGCCCTCGCCCAGAAAGTCATGCAGGGCATCCGGGAGGCCGGCGCGACCCCGCAGGAGTTCAACACCATCGCCATCAGCGACGGCATCACCATGGGCACCGAAGGCATGAAAACGTCGCTGATCAGCCGCGAGGTCATCGCCGACTCGATCGAGCTGGTCACGCGCGGCCACATGTTCGACGCCGTCATCGCCCTGGTCGGCTGTGACAAGACCGCGCCGGGCGCCGCCATGGCACTGGCCCGGCTGGACATCCCTGGAATGCTGCTCTACGGCGGCTCCATCGCGCCGGGCCGCTACAAAGGCCGCGACATCACCATCCAGGACGTCTTCGAGGGCGTCGGGGCGGCCCACGCCGGCAAGATCACCGACGACGAGCTGCGCGAATTGGAAGACGCCGCCTGCCCAGGCGCCGGATCGTGCGGCGGCCAGTTCACCGCCAATACCATGGCGATCGTCATGGAGTTTCTGGGGCTGGCGGCCCTCGGCTCGGCGGGTGTGCCAGCCGCCGACCCGCGCAAAGACGACATCGGCGTCCAAGCCGGCCATATGATCGTCACCCTGCTGAAAAGCGGCGTCCGGCCCAGCGACATCCTGACCAGAGAAGCATTTGAGAACGCCATCGCGGCGGCGGCGGCGACCGGCGGCTCGACGAACTCCGTCCTGCACCTGCTGGCCCTCGCCCGCGAGGCGAACGTCCCTTTGTCTATGGACGACTTCAACCGCGTCTCGGCGCGCACGCCGGTCATCACGGATCTGACGCCCGGTGGCCACTATGTCGCCAC
>JANOOM010000510.1:0-2428 GCA_031421335.1 Armatimonadota bacterium | reverse complement strand
ACACCGACGGCCAGAATCGCAAGGCGCGGCTCTTACCGATCTGCTCCCAAAGCCTACTCCCTTGTCCCTTGGACAACTCCGAACGGAGCGAGTGAATTCATTCACTCGTCAAGACACACGTCCGCACACTCGTCCATCTGTCACGGCCGCCGCGTAACATCAGTTATTTAGAATCACCTCCTCAAAGAGAACCCCTTATGAAACTACTGCCGGTCTTCGCCGCCCTCCTGCCGATGCTGGTGGCGGGCGCTCCCAACGTCTCCGCCGCTCCTGATGGCGCCGCCCCTCATGTCGCCGTCTTTTCCCAGCCCGGCTTTCCCCCGTATGGAATGCCGGCAAGCCTCGCGCCCAAGCGGCTCGCCGCCGACCTGCGGGCGGCCCATATCCCCGCCGACCTGCTGGACGCCGCCGCGCTGGCCGACCCTGCCCGGCTGAACTTGAAGGACTACGCCGCCGTGGTCCTGCCCTACGGCAACGCCTATCCCTCGGCCGCCTTCGCCAATCTGCGGGCGTTCCATCGGGCGGGCGGTTGTCTGATCCTCTCAGGCATCCCCTTCACTCATGCCACCGTCCCCAGCGCGAACGAGGACTGGAAGGATCTCGGCCATGACAGCGCTCCCGCCCTGTTCGGCGCGGACGGCATCGGGGTGGGGGGCTTCAAAGGCGGCCCGGCGGGCAAGGCGCTCATCCCCCAAGACGACCTGCTCGGTTTGAACCGTCTGAAGCTCGATTGGGGCTTTGGCGAGGACGCGCAGGCATTGGACCCGGCTACCCTGCCGGCCGGGGTGCAGATCGTCCCGATCCTCACGGCGGGCGGCAAGCCGACGGCGGCCCTGCTCGTCCACAAGACCGACGCCTTTGCCGGGGCCGTGGACGTTTGGACGGCGACCGGCTTCCGCGACGAGTCCCTGGGAGCTTACGCCCTGGAACAGCTCCTGACGCGCGGCACGGTCGCCGCACTTGCCTCGAAGGGCCTTCTGCCCTCAGCCGCTAAGACGGCGGCCCTGGCCGCTTTGGACCAGATGCCGCGCCCGCGCATCTACGTGGGCCTGACCCTGCCGGCCCCGCGCCGGGCCTATTCCACGTTGCAGCCGAAGATGCCGCCGCCCGCCCGGCACCTCTATGTCGCCGACGTGCGGCACTTGACCCACGACGAGCAGCTCCTGCTGACGTCCCTGCAAGGGCTGGTCAACCGGACGCAGCCGCGCATCTATCTTGTCGGCTCTGACGACGACTCGTTCTGGCTCCAGGCCATGCAGGATCAGGGCCAGACCGGCGCCCCCATCCCCGTTGCCGACCCGATGACACTCTTGAAGACGTTCTCGTCCGCCTACAAGGGCGCGGTCATCGCCGACCCGAAGGTCTACGTTTCCCCCTGCATCGCCGTGGACATCGCCGGGGGCGACGACCTGGTCATCGCAACGCCCGAACTCGCCACCCGGCTCGGCCTCTCCATCAAGATGGACCTGCGCGGGAAGTTCAAGGACGACGCCGACGCCCTGCACTACGCCCGGACGACCCTCCTGCCGCGCTTGAACCCGTACCTGTCGCTATGCCTCGACCCGCCGCTCCTGGGCAGCCAGGTGGACGACGTCATCGCCGCCAGGGGCATGGCCTTCTGGATCACCGGCCCCAAGGCCCAGGACCGGCCCGGAGCGGACGAGGCCGCCGAGCGCGCCGAGATCGAGGCCACGTTCGCCCAGATGCCCCTGGGCGGCGTCGTGCGCGGCTTCTGGTGGCACGGCGACGGCGTGGGCGTTGACGAGATGCCGGGCGTCTCGCTGGGGTCGCGCTTCGGCAAGATCACCACCGTCAGCGATTATGTCGCGAACTTCTCCGTCTTGAGCGGCGTCCCCATCGCGGCCCTCAAGCAGAAGACGCAGCCGGCCGCGCCCGTCTACGATCCTTCCAAGGTCTACCTCGCCCTCACCATGTCCGACGGTGACAACCTGTGTACCTGGCGCGGGTACTTCCGGCAGTATTTCACCGACCCGCTGCACGGCACGTTCCCCATCGGCTGGGGCATGGCGCCGACCCTCATTGACGTTGCTCCGACCTTGGCCCGCTGGTACTACGACCACTCCGCCCCGACCGATGAGTTCCTGTGCGACGTCTCCGGGGTCGGCTACATGTACCCCCCCGACTGGGCCACGGCCCTGAAGGACCGCCCCGCTGCGACTGCGGCCTTCTACAGCCTGACGCAGACCTACATGGCCCGCATGGACATGAAGACGATACGCCTGATGAACGTCCGCACCGAGGATATCGCGGGGGTCGGCGCGGATCTGCCCGGCGTCGCCTTTCTGATGCCCGATTATGGCCCGCAGGGCGGCGACTCGTACTCGCACTTCACTTACACCCTGCCGACGGGCCAGCCGGTTTTCCGGGCGGTCTCCTACGGGCCGGGGGCGCAGAAGCTGGCCGACCA